>JBOGYN010000354.1:0-8757 GCA_050696855.1 Solirubrobacteraceae bacterium
GGTCTCCACTCGCCTCACGGCCCGCGAGTTCGAGGGCGGGGTCACCCTGCACGACGTGCTCACCGTCCTGCAGCGCGCCGAGCTCGTCACGCGCATGGCGGTCGAGATCGAGCGCTACATCGTCGAGCTCGGCACCGAGGGCCGGCTAATCGAGATGCAGCTCGACGAGACGATGGTCGGCGTCGCCGCCGACAAGGCAGCGCTGCTCCACGATTATCTCGTGGAGGACACCGACGATGGCTTCGCGCTCGTCGTCGACCAGCTTGTGCGCCTGCCGCACCAGGACCTTCTTGACTTCGGTCGCCTCGCCGAGTTGCTCGGCCACGACCGCAAGCTGAACACCCTCGACTACCCCGTGTCACCGCGCGGATTCCGCATATTGGGACGCATACCAAGGCTGCCCAGGCTCGTTGTCCAGCGGATCGTGACGGAATTCGGAGGATTCGAGGAGCTGCTCGCCGCATCCGATGGCGAGCTGGAGACCGTCGACGGCGTCGGCGAGATCCGGGCGAAGGACATCCGCGAGGGCCTTCGCCGACAGCAGGAGATCAACCTCGTTGATCGCTACCTGCAGACGTAGCGCAATACCGCGAGTGGGCCAGGGCCCGCACTGAAAGAGGAGGACACCATCACAGAGCTAACGGAAGAGCACCTGGATGATCTCGAGGCAATCGAACCGCCTCCCCATATCGAGTTCGAGATCGGCGACAGCGTCGTCTATCCGCACCACGGGGCGGGCAAGGTCCTCCGCAAAGAGATGAAGGAGGTCCTCGGCGAGAGTCGCGAGTACCTAACGGTCAAGATCCTCCATAACGATATGACCGTGATGGTCCCGACCGAGAACGCCGCGCTGGCCGGGCTCCGGCGCGTGATCGACGAGGAGACGGTCAAGAAGGTGATGGCGGTGCTCCAGGATGAGTGCTCAGAGATGCCCAAGAACTGGAACCGGCGCTTTAAGCACAACCGGGACAAGATCAAGACGGGCGATATCTACGAGCTCGCCGAAGTGGTCCGCAACCTCGCGATCCGCGAAGCCGAGAAGGGTCTCTCGACGGGCGAGAAGCAGATGTTCACGCGCGCCAAGAAGATCCTCTCCTCCGAGCTGATGTACGCGCTCGCGATGGACGAGATCGAGATCGAAGAGCACCTGTACGGGATCCTGGTGGAGTCAAACGGCCACGGCAAGGTGGCCGTCGCCGCCAAGTAAGCGTGCGCGGGCACGCTAAAGGACGGAATTGGCGGTCGCGCTGATCGTGGCCGCGGGACGTGGCGAGCGCCTTGGGTCGGGCCGGCCCAAGGCGCTCGTCCCGCTTTACGGGCGTCCGATGCTGGAGTGGAGTCTGGCCGCACTGCGCGCGGTCGCCGCCGTGGAGCGGATCGTAGTCGCCCTTCCGGCGGGGGCGCTCGACGCGGCCCCGGCCGACGTGATCGCGGTGACGGGCGGAGACCAGCGCTCACATTCGGTGCGGGCGGCACTCGCCGCCAGTGGGGGTGGGGACCCGGTGATCGTCCACGACGCTGCCCGGCCGCTGGCCGGACCGGAGCTGTTCGAGCAGGCGCTGGAAGAACTTGAGCGCTCCCAGGCCGACGCGGTGATCGCCGCCGCTCCGGTCGCCGACACGATCAAGGAGTGCGCCGAGGACGGCCGCACCGTCATGCGGACCCTGGACCGCTCGCGGTTATGGGCCATCCAGACTCCGCAGGTGTTCCGGCGCGTGGCGCTGGAGCGCGCCCTCTCGGGCACCGATGCGCAGCTGGCCCAGGCCACCGACGACGCCTGGCTGGTCGAGCAGGCCGGCGGCGTGGTCCGCATCGTGGGCAGCGGCCCGGGCAACCTCAAGGTCACCACCTCCGAAGACCTGCGGGTCGCCGAGCTGCTGCTCTCCGATCGGCTCCGATGAGCGTGACCACCGGGATCGGCTATGACTGCCATCGGCTGGTGGCCGGGCGCCCGCTGATCGTGGGCGGCGTCCAGATCGAGCACGATCGCGGCCCCGACGGGCACTCTGACGCCGACGTGCTCAGCCATGCGATCGTGGACGCGCTGCTGGGGGCGTGCGCCCTGGGCGACATCGGCGAGCACTTTCCCGACACCGACCCCCGCTACGCCGGCACCGATTCGATCGAATTGCTGCGTGCGGCGGTGGCGATGGCCGCCGACGCCGGCTTTTCCGTCGTTCACATCGATGCCACGGTCATGCTCGAGCGTCCCAAACTCGCCCCGGCGCGGGAGGCGATGCGGGCCACCTTGGCCGCCGCCCTCGGGCTCGAGTCGGCCCACGTGAGCGTCAAGGCGACGCGCGGCGAGGGGATGGGCTTCGTCGGGCGCGAGGAGGGAATCGCCGCGCTGGCCATTGCTACGGTGCAAGCAGCGCCATGAACAAGATCCACAACCTCATCTGCGCTTCGGACAGGTGGGCTCACCGGGTGCGGGACGACTTGATCCCGTGGGGATTGGAGGACGTTGACCTCGGGGACGACGTGCTCGAGCTCGGCCCGGGCTTCGGGGCCACCACACGCCTGCTGGTCGACCGCGTGGCGCGGCTGACCGTCCTCGAGCTCGACGAGGACTACTGCCGGCGGTTGCGCGACGAGTTCGGCGCTCGCGTCACCGTCACCCAGGGCGACGCGACGGCATTGCCCTATCCCGACGGCCGCTTCTCGGCCGTGATCTGCTTCACGATGCTGCACCACCTCGATCCCGCTCCCCTCCAGGACCGGGCGTTCGCCGAGGTCTCGCGGGTGCTGCGCCCCGGTGGCCTGTTCGCGGGCACGGACAGCCTCGGACAGGGGCAGCTGTTCAGGTTCATCCATCTGGGCGACAAGCTGGCGCTGATCGATCCCGAACGCCTCCCGGATCGCCTGACCGCCGCTGGCTTGAGTCAACCGCGGGTCGATCGCAGCGGACGCTCGCTGCGCTTCCGGGCCGTCCGCGCCGTCGGCGCCGTTTAGCTCGCCTGGGCGGCGCGCCGCTGTGCGGCCAGGTCGCGCATACGCTCGTGCTCGACGAGCCGCGCGAGCTGCTGGCAACTTGACCGCAGATGTGAGGTGACCGCCGGTCCGGCGATCCGCTCCGACAGCCAGCCCGCCAGCCCGGCTCCGGCGACGCCGTAGGCGAGGCGGATCTCCACCCGGGTGCGGCCGCCCGGGGCCGGGCGCAGGCGCCAGCGCCCGCGTTGATCGATGCCGGTCACCGACGTCCAGGCCAGGTCGCGCGGTGGATCCCACTCGACCACTTCGATCAGACCACCCACCTCGGCTGATCCGATGCGCATCAGCATCCGGTAGCGGGCGCCGAGTCCGGTCGGCTCGTCGCTCTCGACCTCCCAGCGGGTGACGGCGGACATGAAGCTGAGCGCGCGCTCGGGGTCAGAGACGATCGCCCAGACGGTCTCGCTCGGGGCCGAGACCACCGTGTGGGCGCTGGATCTCATCCGATGACCGGCAGCCGGCGCTCGGCGGCCAGCGCATCCAGCGTGTCCTGCATGAGCCGGATCAGGTGGTCATAGACCTCGTCGAGGTCGGGATCGGCCCCGAATTCGGCCCGCAGATCGATTGGGGGCAACGTCTCGACCGTGATCTTGGCGGGCAGGGGGATGTGGCCGAACATGTCTCCGATGTTCAGCCCCCAGGGCAGGCCGATCGAGATCGGCAGCACCTTGAGGCGGAACAGGCGATCGAGCGCGAACAGCTTGGCCAGTCGCTCTCCGCGGGTCAGAAACAGCGCCGTCTCCTGGCCGCCGATCGAGACCACGGGCACGATCGAAACGTTCTGCGCCAGCGCCAGGCGCAGGAATCCCTTGCGGCCGGCGAAGTCGACGCGGTTTCGGTGCCAGCTGGGACGGTGCACCTCGTAGTCGCCGCCGGGGTAGACGAGGAGCGCCGCTCCGGACTCGAGCGCCTTGCGGGCGTTCTCGGGCGAAGCCGCCACGGTACCGAACTTGCGCAGCGAGGCCAGCCCCGGCATCGACAGCACCAGGTTGTGGGCCAACTGGTAGAAGTGCCGCTCGACGCCGAAGTAGGTGTTGAAGGCCAGCGTGAAGACAACCGTGTCGGGGGTCATGTTGCCGCCCGAGTGATTGCCGACCAGCAGCACCGGCCCCTCGTCGGGAATGTTGCCCAGGCCCCGGACCTCGCCGCGGTACCAGAGGCTGGCCATCAGCCACATGAGCGGCAGGTGCTCGCGGATGTAGTCGGGATCGCGCTCGTCGAGATCAGCGCGAGGAATGGCGCGCTGAGCCTGGTGCGCCACCTCGCGCAGCGCCCGGGTCAATAGGGAGCCGCCGGACTTGGCGTCCGGATCCGCCCCGTCGGTGTCCTTGACGTGACCGTTGCTGCTCGCTCGGTCGGCGACCGCCATCAGAGGGGAGTCTACGGACGCGGCGCACGTTCGGCCGGCGCGCCGATCGTATGTCAGGCCGACCCGTCGATCGTCGGTCAGGCCGCTGCGCCGATGTCGCCCGGGCCGGAGTCGCGCCGGCCGGCCCGCTTGCGCTCCGCGTCAGCGGCTTGGACATTTGGATCAGGCACTGCGCGCGGCGCCGCTGATCTGATCACCGCGGGCGTGGCCCCCTCGTTCGCGTCGGCGCGGGCGAAGAAATCCAGGAGCAGCTCGTTGGTCTGCTCTGGGCGTTCGACCTGGGGCACATGGCCGCAGTTCTGCAGGACGACCTGCTGAGCGCCGGGCAGCCACTTGCTGACCTGACGGCTGAAGGCAGCCGGGACGAGCCGGTCGTGGGTGCCCCACACGAACAGCGCCGGGCGCTCGAGCTCGGCGAGCCGGGGGTAGAAGCCGGTCTTGCCGTAGGGCGCCTCGAGGTAGATGTTGCGCGCCGAAGACAGGAAGGCGTAGCGGGCGCCGGCCGAGTGATAGATCCGCCGGAACTCATCCACCATCAGATCGCCGACCGCCGGATCGATCAGATCACGGTCATAGAACATGCTCCAGAACTGCGAGGCGACCATGCCGCGCCGGAAGGCGTGGGGGAGGAGGCCGAACTCGGGCCTCAGCAATCTGACCAGGGGGTGTAGTCCGCGCTTGACCCACGCCACGGCCGGGCACAGCAGCCCGAGGGCATTCACGCGCTCGGGTGCGGTCATCGCCATCTCGAGCGCGACCCGGCCGCCCATCGAGTTGCCGACGATATGGGCGGTGCCGATGCCCTGGGTGTCCATCATGGCCAGCATCGCCTCCGCGAACCAGCGCGCGTTGTAGGCGCCGCGGGCGGGCTTCGAGGACGAGCCGAAGCCCGGCAGGTCCGGAACATGGACCCGGTAATGCTGGCTCAGGGCGGCGGCGGTCTCGAACAGCGAAGCCCGGGTACCGCCGAGTCCGTGCAGGAGCAGGACATCGGGGCCATGACCCATCGTCAGGGTGGAGATCCGGTGGCGGTCCGCGGCGACGTCATGGATCTGGACCAGCGGCGGGCGGCCGCCCGGCAGCCGGAACATGCCCTCGAAGGCGATCGCGTAGTCGAGGTTGCCGCGTACGGCCAGCCGGCGCTGTCCGAAGGCGTCGATGCCGGAGAGATCCCCCTGGCGCAGGGCGAGCCAGGTGGCGGCGTCGGTGGAGATCGTCACATCGGGAGTGCGCCGAGTCGCCCCCTGGCGGACGCTCGCTCCGTGGCTGGTGCAGGTGACCTCCCAGGTGCGGCCGAGGTCGCCGAGCTTGATCTGGAAGGTGGCTTCAAAACCCGGGTCAGCACCGAGATACCGGCCGGGAAGGGAGCGAAACGCGTCCGTGACCGCCGTCAGGCGCTGCGTGTTCACCGTGCGCGGGGACATCGGGTTGGCAACCTAGCTAACGGACCGGACCGGTCCGCCCGGAAGGCCCAGTGCGCTCGCTAGGGTTCCCGGACGTTGCGGACAATTTCCCTGCATGACACGCGCACCGGCGCGATCGCCCCGCTGCAGCCGGCCGCTCCGCCGCGCGTGCGCATCTATGCCTGTGGACCGACCGTCTACGGACGGATCCATGTTGGTAACGCTCGACCATTTGTCGTCTTCTCGCTGCTGCGTCGCTTTCTCACCGGACAGGGGTACGAGGTGGACTTCGTGGCAAATGTTACTGATGTCAACGACAAGATCTACGCCGCGGCGCAGCAGGCGGGCGTGGGCAGCATGCAATTGGCTCGGGAGATGACCGCCGCCTACGTCGCTGACACCGATGCGCTGGGGCTCGGCCGGCCCGATCACGAGCCGTTGGCGAGTGAGACGATCGGACCGATCGTGGCCCTGATCGAGCGCTTGATAGAGGGGGAACACGCGTACGCAGTGGAGGGAGATGTGTACTTCTCGGTCCGGTCCTACCCCGAGTACGGCGAACTCTCCCATCGCGATGTGGACCAGATGGACCAGGGCGAAGGGATTCAGGGCGCCAAGCGCAAGCGTGATCCCCTCGATTTCGCGCTCTGGAAGGCTCGTAAAGAGGGCGAGGACGCGTTCTGGGAGTCGCCCTGGGGCCCGGGGCGGCCCGGCTGGCACATCGAGTGCTCGGCGATGGCCGAGGAGCTCCTGGGCCTCGACTTTGAGATCCACGGCGGGGGCAGCGATCTCCTCTTCCCCCACCACGAGAACGAGGCCGCGCAGACCGCGGCCGCCCGGGGCACCCCACTGGCCCAGCTATGGGTGCACAACGGGATGGTGCGCCTGGCCAGCGACAAGATGTCCAAGTCGGTCGGCAACGTGTTCGTGCTTCACGAGGCGGTGCAGCGCTATGGCCGCGACGCCCTGATCATGTACTTCTGCGGGGCCCACTACCGTCAGCCGATCGAGTGGGCGCAGGAGCGGTTGACCGAGGCCGCGGCGCGCTGCTCCCGGATCCGCGAGGCCGCTCGGGGTCTGACCGAAGGCCCCAGCCCGGAGTGGTCAGCCGGGCTGCGGGGGCGCTTCTTCGAGGCGCTGGCGGCCGACTTCAGCACTCCGGCGGCGCTGGCCGCCGTCTTTGACTGGGTGCGGGAGGCAAATCGGAGCCCGGGCGGGACGGTCGGACGCGACGACCTGACTGAGATGCTCGACGTGCTCGGGCTGGCCAATCTCCTGGATCCAGAGGCGCGCGCGGCGCCACCCGAGGCCCACGCCCTCCTGCAGGAGCGCGAGAAAGCCCGTGGGGTCAGGGATTTCGCCCGCGCCGACGCGATCCGCGACGAACTCAAGGCGCACGGCTGGGAGGTTCGCGACGGGCCTGCGGGCCCCGAGCTGCTCCCGAGCGGATGATCGTCTACGGCCGAAATCCCGTCCACGAGGCGATCCGCGGGCCCCGCACAGTCAAGCGAGTGTGGGCCAGCTCGGGCGCTGGGCGCGAGCCGTGGCTGGCGCCCCTGGCCGCGATCACCAGCGCGGCCGACCCCCAGGACATCGAGCGACTATGCGGCTCAGACGGCCATCAGGGGGTGTGCGCGGAGGTCTCCGCCTACCGCTACGCCGACGCCGACGAGCTCCTGGCCTTGCCCGACGCCCTGATCATCGCCCTTGACCAGGTCCAGGATCCCCAGAACCTGGGCGCGATCGCCCGCACCGCTGAATGCGCCGGCGCCTCCGGCCTGATCCTGCCCGAGCGTCGCTCGGCCGAGGTCACGCCGGCCGTGTGCAAGGCGTCGGCCGGGGCGGCGGAGCACCTTCCGATCGCCAAGATCCGCAACCTGGCTGACTTCCTGGCCGCCGCCAAGCGAGCCGGCCTGTGGTGCTACGGCGCCGACGCGTCGGGTCCGAGCCCGTACCGCGAGATCAAATTCGGAGGTCCGACCGTGCTCGTTCTGGGCTCGGAGGGCCGGGGGCTCAGGCAGCGGGTGGCCGGCGCCTGTGACGCGCTCGTCTCGATCCCGCTGCGCGGCAAGATCGACTCGCTGAGCGTGAGCGCCGCGGCCGCCGTCCTGATCTACGCCGCGGCCGCCGATCGGCAAGGAAACTTGCAGGGCGCTTGACAGCAGGGCGTTGCTATGTCAAGCTCGCGCCGCAAGTAAGGATCAACTCGAGCCTTAGGGCTGGGTTGAAGGGAGAGCGAGGCCTTGGGTCTCCTTTCTGGGAAGGCTATTAATGGTGCGGCGCCAGGGGAGGTAGCGCGCCACGAAAGTCCGAACTCGCGCCGTCGCGGCGTGGGCTGGAAAGGTGTTGCTCGTGGCCAGATTGTCCGCCTACTCCCAACCTCAACCTAAGGTTGAGGATGGGTTTCTCATTGCCCTTGCCAAGCAGGGACACGCCGATGCGTACGACCGCATCGTCCGTCGCTACTACGGATTCGTCCGTCTCAAGGCGTCCTCGTACTTCCTGGCCGGCGGCGATGCCGACGACCTGATCCAGGAGGGTCTGGTCGGCCTCTACAAGGCGGTTCGTGATTACCGGACCGACCGCGAGTCGAGCTTCCGCAACTTTGCCGAGCTCTGCATCACGCGTCAGATCATCACCGCCGTCAAGACGGCCACGCGCAACAAGCACACCCCCCTGAACCAGTACGTGTCGTTCTCCAGCACGCCGGCGGGCGCAAGCTCAGACAACGAGCCGACGCTCGACGAAATGCTCCCCGGCTCGACCGTCCATGACCCGGTCAACCAGGTGATCTCCTCCGAGGAGCTGCGGGCGCTGGTGGCCTGCATCTCGACCGCGCTCTCCGAGCTCGAGTCCCGGGTCCTCGCCCTGTACCTCGACGGCCACTCCTACGAGGAGGTCGGGCGCCGGCTCGACTGCGACTGCAAGACGGTCGACAACGCCCTGCAGCGGGTCAAGCGCAAGGTCGGCCAGCACCTGGCCGAGCGCAGCGTC
>JBOGYN010000355.1:0-6100 GCA_050696855.1 Solirubrobacteraceae bacterium
GGGCTGGTGAAATGCGGCCACTGTGGCGTGGGCGTCAACTGTCACAAGATGCGTGGTCGCAACGGCACCTGGCATCGCTACTACTACTGTCGCAACCACGATCCACTGCGCGCCGGCGGCGAAGCAAAGCGATGCCCTGAACGCAATATCCGTGCCGACGCAGTCGACGCCTTCGTCTTTGACCGGGTTCGCGAAGTCCTCCTGCGCCCCGAGGTACTGCTTGCTGGCGAAAGCGCTGTCGCTATCCGTGCACCTGTACCAGACGATGAGCTGCTCGCCGCAGAACTCGCACGGTTGGATCGCAAGTTGGCCGCCACTGCAGCTGAGCGGCGGCGCCTGGTGGACCTCTATCAGGCAGGCCTCGTTGATCTTCCCGAGCTGCACCGACGTACCGCTGAGACCGATCATCGTCGGCAACAGGTGACCGAGCGTCGTGATGGGCTCATGCAAGAACGCCATCAACTTGCCCGGGACAACGAGTGCCTACGTCGAGTCACCGACTTCGCCCAGCGTGTCATCGCGGTCATCGATACTCTCGACTTCCACGAACGCCAGCAGTTGCTTCGGCTCGTCGTTGAGGAGGTCCGCGTGCACGGATGGCACATCGATATCCAACTCCGCATCCCTCTGGAACCTGGAGCCAACCCCCACGCCACCACCCCGCGGCCCCGGACAACCACCGCGGTCCCACGCGCCGTCAAGCAAAGACGGTTTGCGTTCCCTTCATCAACATCAAGGGCCACAGCTACCGGATGCGACGTTACGACGCCAGCCAACGCGCCCAGGGAGGGAGTGCTATGGTCGCGTGACCCTGAGCTGTGCACTTTTCGTGCTCAACTCTGTGCACCTTTCGTGCTCGCTTACAGCCTCGGCCCGAGGCGCTGCTGCTGACGCCCCAACCTCACGGAGACGCCGCGCCGGCGTTCAGGTCAAGCGCGGGTGTCCGCAGCCTCCCGGAGAGCGTGAGCCGGTACGGGGACGTCCGAATCTTGGCGGCGCTGAGCTGAGAGACCGGAGTGGTGATGACCAGCCGCGGTGTACCGTTCGCGGATTGTCGGCTCCGCGAGTGCGAGCCGGGCCAGGGCGACGAGTCCAGGCGGAGGGCGGAAGGAGTGCTTCCCTTTGGCGTCCTTCGCGGCGGCTTCAACGGCATCTCACACCCCGCCCCGCGACGTCCATTGTCGTGGTGTCCACGCGCGCAGCTGGAGCTAGCTCGCATGCAGGCGTGGAGCAGACAATTCAGAGATGGCCCAGACGCCGCTTACCCCGGAGATCTCCGTTGCTCTCGCCCGCTTCTTCTATGGCGGTGCCGGCCCATCCCACGCGCGTATAGGCACGGTCGCCATCACGACCGGGCACGGTGGTGACGACCCCTATTCGGCAACGACCCAGGGACCAAACAAGGAGGAGCGGGTGAGGACCCTTCTGGAAGCCGCGCGGCGGCGCCCGGCCGGTGCACGCGCACTCGTCGAAGCGCTGTTGGTGCAGCTGAGGGTACACGGCTGCTTCAGTCCAGACCTCGACACGCACGATGCCTACAAGGTCCGCACCGCGCAGAAAGCGTTTTCGCCGTGCGGGCTGGGCTCTGAGTGACGACGGAGTCCTGACCGCCATAGGCGTGGTCGACCTGGCAACCGGAGGGCGCGAGGCTCTCGATGAACAGGTGGATCGGCTCCGCCGGGCCGCGGACGATCCCGGGCAACTCTTGGGCTCCGCCAAGGATCTCCTTGAAGCGGTGGCCAAGTTCGTGCTCGAAGAAGTCGGCTTTCCAGCACCGGCCAACGTTGGATTCGATCATCTCTGGCATCTGGCCCGAGATCGACTGGGCATACTGCCGGCGCAAGTCGACCTCACCCTGCCGGGGGGCAAGAGCATACGAGCCATCCTTCAGAGCTCCTGGACGATTGCCGAGCAAGTCAATGAGTTGCGCGGCCTACAGGGCACGGGGCATGGGAGGACGTTGCCCACTGGTGTCGCCCGCCGACACGGCGCTCCTCGTGGTGCGCGAGGCATGCAGCGTCGCTGAATTCGCGCTCGCTCGGTTGGATCATCAGCGAGGCAGACGGTTCCTGATCCGGGCCCTGCACGAGTCCAGACGTAGGTTCCGCGCCGACGGCACCGGCGCGTTCTCAATGCCAGGGTCGCGGGGCCTGTGCGGAAAGGAGAGGAACTTCTGTCCGTCCGGCCGCCCAAGCGTCGGTCTTATAGGACGTGATGACCACCCTCATGGTCGCTGGCCGAAGCACCGGGCACTCCTTGCCTCCGTCTTCAGCTCGAGGGAGCTTAAGTCTACTTTACGCGGGTAGTGCGCCCAGGCATTGTTTGAGCATTACTTTTGGCGGGCCCGAGAGCGATCCAACACGGGAGCCGAGTTATTCCGTACTGACATCACGGAGTGGAGCGGGAGACGAGGCTCGAACTCGCGACCCTTACCTTGGCAAGGTAGCGGCTCAATTTTGTATTCGGGAGGGGTCGAAATTGGCCTCAAGACGAGTACCTACCCCCAACTTCCACGGGCGTCCACGCTGATCCCATGGGAAGCCAAACAGATCCTGCTGCGCTCCACGTTGACCACCATGGATCGGAATCGAGGGCGGCCGGCCACAATGGCGCCTAAAGAGTGGAGCGGACCGGCAACGTCTGTCGACGCTCCCTCGGCTGGGGTGCTCAACGTGGAGTGGTGCTAGGCTGGGACTGTCATGACTCGCGCCGACCTCCACCGCCTCGTCGATGAGCTGCCAGAGGAGTCGATTGAGCCGACGGCGGCCGTTCTCGAGCGGGCTCGCAATCCGCTGTGGGCCACGCTCCAGGCGGCCCCTCCCGACGACGAGCCACTGACCGATGAGGACCTCGCGGCCATCGCCGAAGGCCGAAAGCTGCCGGGCATCAGTCTGGAGGACCTCCGGGCTGAGAACGCCTGAATGCCCGCCGCAGTCGAACTGCGGCCTGCGGCCGCCAAGACGCTCCGTCGGCTGTCTCGGCCCGATCGTGAGCGTATTCTCGCCGCCATCGAGAGATTGCCGGCGGCCGACGTGAGGTCGCTCACCGGTAAACCCCACCAGTACAGGCTCCGAGTCGGTGACTGGCGTGTTCTGTTCGAACTGGTTGACCGCGACATCATCGTCGTGTATCGCGTTGCCGCTCGAGGATCCGCGTACCCAGCCTTAACCTCGGCGACCTCGATGGTTCGGGTTAGGAAATGTGTCCCTCAAAGCGGGTCATGCCCACCGGCATCACGCGCGGGCGACCGCACCGACCACGCCGCGGAAAGCGGCCCCTGGCGCTCGCCATAGGCCGACGAGTTAGGTCGGGTGAAAGTGCCCAAGCTGAAAACCAACGCCGCGGCGGGACCGAGCCTAGCTCCGTCGGATGGCAGACCGCCAAGGCCAGCCTGCAAGCCGAGGCCTCACCACCTGTTGAGCACGGCGATCAACTTCTAGAACAGCGCGGGGCCAATTTACTGACTATTCGAGCCGAATTTCATGTACGCTGCCCTTGCGGCAAAGCTGCGAAGCCAACGGAGGTGGACAGGTGGTGACCATCCGGTTTTCAGTCCGGGCTCTCACAGTCGTGGCAGTAATTGCCTCAGGCTCAGTCCTCGTCTCGCCAGGTACCCCGTCAACGGCAGCGACAGTCCAAGATTGTCCCGGGCAGGACTCCTATGGCGCATCCTCGCAGGCCCTCGCCGCATGCGGAGTCACATCGTACCCGCTTATGGCCCGCGTTCCGCTGCCAGACGGCGGGGTCAAGATCACATATGCCACCGCACCGACGAGCGAGGGTCAAGTCGGCGTGCTATCGCCCCCTCAAAGCTTCGATCCCCTTACCGCTTCGCCTGCAGAACTAGCGTTGTATGGGGTCCCCCCCGAACCGCCCGCGACGAATCCGGACAGTCTCAAGAACTGGCTTCAGATGGTTCACAACATGCACTGGATTCAAGCTCCGCCCGCGCTCCACGATGCGCCCGGAACACATTTCGGGCAAATCGGCACGAACACTCAGGGTATATGGGCCGGGTACTACACGCAGGAGGGCACCGGATATTTCCATTACACGTCGGCGACCTACATCGAACCGCCGTTCCATTCTTCTCGGTGCGATCCGAACGACGCTGTCGGATACTGGACTGGTATTGGTGGCGTCGGTAACGGCGAACTTGGGCAGCAAGGGACGGCGCAAGGGCAAGTCGACAACTTGGGGCAGGACCAAGGCTGGATAGAGACCAATTTGGGCACCGTATACGGAACGAACATTTCAGCAACAGTTAACTATAACTTTTACATTGCGACTAGCTACACCAATGGTCAGTACAACTACTTCTTTTATAACTACTACAATGGCGCGTCTACCACTTATTACACTGTCACCAGTCAATTCAGCGGCGCCACAACAGACTACATAGCGGAACGGCCGACGGCAAACCTCAAGAACTTCGCAACTATGCAGTTCACGAATGTGACCGCTGCTTCTCAGCAGTATCCTATAAGCCACTATCCGTATGTGGAAGCCATTATGGTGAATCCGGCGGACAACAACCTGCTCGCTCAGCCCAATGGTGTCAACGGCGCCGGAGACGCTTTCTCAGTTACTCAGCATACGTGTAACTAACGAGACCGCGCATGAGGCCGGCACCATATCTGGCAATGGCAACCGCGCTGCTCTGGTTGGGCGCGTGCGGACAGAGCACGCCACCGTCTCCTTCTCAGGTGCACTTCGGCCAGGGTCCGACCGTTATATGTGGCCAGACTATCATCACGAGTGGGATCGGGATTCACTCAATCACCGTGGCAACTTCTCCAACATTCGACGTTCCCACTGGGGATGTGAGTGCAAGCCTGGGCCTGCCGGTGGTGCTGCGCCTGACTTCAGACTGCTTATCCGGCGCGACCGTGAGTAACAGCACACCCCAGATCATCCGGCTCGGCAAAAGCGTAAAGGGAACAACAGCCGGGGTGGTCGCTGTTCTTGTGTATGGGCTCAGCCCCGGGGCAGGAACATTGACAGTCCATCGTTCAGGTGGAGTCGCGACCGAGGTGCAAGTACCCGTGTCCGGGTGATTGTTCCCACGCCGTGTTCATGCCCACGCTACGACCACGAGATAGACGGGGCGAGCACCGTTGGGAGCTTTGGGAGCGATACAGCTACCGAAAGCGCTGCCGCATCGGGGCGTGGCGCAGTCGGTAGCGCGCCTGGTTTGGGACCAGGAGTGCCGTGGGTTCGGGTCCCGCCGCCCGACCAGTCCGAAGGTTCGCGCCGTTGGTGTAGCGCGTGCCGGAAGCGGGGCGGACCCTCACGTTTCCACATGACAGCCTTCAGCGGTGTCGTAGGTTCGTTCCTGCATCTCCACCGCCA
Source organism: Solirubrobacteraceae bacterium (assembly GCA_050696855.1). Classification (GTDB taxonomy): domain Bacteria; phylum Actinomycetota; class Thermoleophilia; order Solirubrobacterales; family Solirubrobacteraceae; genus Palsa-465. The sequence continues at coordinate 5,353 of JBOGYN010000355.1, forward strand.
ATGCGCCCGAGCTGGCACTGGCCAGCGAGCGTCGCGACGATCGCGTCAAGGCGGTGTTAGAGGCTGAACTTGACCGGAACCTGCTCCGGTTGCCGACAGGGGATCAGGTCGCATAGGCTCGAGGCATGGCTAGCCCAGATCTCGCCTCGACGGTCGAGGGGCTCACGAACCCGCCACGGGTATGGTCTCGCCGCGACATCTGCTCCTCTCCATCAGCTGCGCCGAAGTCGAGCGGCATTTATGGCTGGTTCTTCAACGGGTTGCCTGATACCAGGATCAACGTCACGAAGTGCGCGAGTTTCAGGGGATGCCGCTCCTCTATGTCGGAATCGCGCCGGGGCGTGTGACTAGCGGGGGAACGCTGCATAGCCGCCTGACCACGCACGTCACAGGAGGACTCTCTACCTTCCGCTTCTCCCTCGCCTCGTTGATGGCCGACGAGTTGAGCATGCACTTCCAGCGGAGGCCAACGGGTAAGGGACGTTTCTTCGGTGTTGGCGAAACCCGACTCAACGATTGGATGGGCTTGCACGCGTTCGTCGCCTTCGTTGAGACGCCGGAGCCTTGGAACCTGGAGCCGTGGGTTATTCGTAACTTGGAGGCCATGTCCTGTCAAGTGGCGTACGAACGACCGACGTCATCCGTTCGATTGAGTCGTTCACGCTGCGGTCTCGGTGATCGCTGGCCAGCCCTCCGTGTCGATGGTGGTGTACGAGGCTGTCAGTGATTCCGTGCCCATGTAGTGGCG
>JBOGYN010000356.1:0-4934 GCA_050696855.1 Solirubrobacteraceae bacterium
GGGCGGCGGCGCGGCGGGCGGTGTCGCGGGCTCGGGCGCCGCCGACCCGGGCCCCGCGTGCAGATTGAGCTCGAGCCGCGCGCCGCCGAGATCGATCGTCTGACTCCCCTCGGCGACCCGCGCCCCCAGCTCAGGAACAAACGCGGGCGCCACCCAGGCTACGGTGCCCCCGCCGTTCCGGGTCGCGGTCGTCCAGCCCTCGAAGCGGGTCGCCCCGCTCAGGACCAGCCGCTCCTGGGCGCGGGTCATCGCGACGTAGAAGAGACGGCGCTCCTCGCGCTCCTCGGCGTCGCGGTCCTCGGCACCGAGGGCGTCGAACCCCAGGGCCGAGACGCGACCGCCGACTCCGGAACGGCTGAGCCGCAGCCCTAGGCGTCCGTCGGCCGAGACACGCAGGACCTCATAGGGCGGGCGGGCCGAGCGCCCGAGGTCGGCGACGCAGACAGTGTGGAACTCCAGCCCCTTGGCGCGGTGGATCGTCATCAGGCGCACCGCGTCGAGGCCTTCTCCTTCCACGGGAGCCTCGCCCTCCCGCGAGCTCCCGGCTCGACCCGCCGCGCGCTCGGCGGCCAGCCGCAGGAAGCCGCGCAGATCGAGTCCGTGCTGGCGCTCGTGCTCGCGGCCGAGGCGCATCAGCTTGCGGACGTTGGCCAGCCGCCGCTGGCCGCCGGGCAGCGCGAGCATGCTCAGGTCATAGCCGCTGCGTTCCAGGGCCCGGTCGATCAGGTCGTCGACGCCCAACCGCGACGCGTGCAGCCGCTCTGCCGGGCACCAGGCCGCGAACTCGCTCAGGGCCGCGCGGTCCTGGTCAGAGAGCGCCTCGAGACCGGGCTCCCCGTCGGCGGCGGTCAGCACCGCCCACGGATCCCGCGCCTGCTCGCGCGCCACGCCGCCCAGCACCACCAGCGCGTCCAGCGACGCCCCCACCAGCGGCGAAGCGAGCACCGTGTACAGCGCCTCCTCGTCGAGCGAATTGGCCAGGACCCGCAGGTAGGCGACCAGGTCGAGTACCTGGGGGTGTGACCAATAGCCACGGCCGCCGATCACGTAGGTCGGGAGCCCCTCGCGCTCGAGCGCACGCTCGTAGGCGCGCATATCGGTGCTCGCGCGCAGCAGCACGACCACTTGCCCGGGCGCCGTCCCGGCGGCGACCAGCTCTGCCACGCGCTGGGCGAGGGCTCGCGCCTCGGCCAGCCGCCAGGGGGCGGCCAGCCCTTCCAGCTCCCAGTCGGCGCCCTTGTCGACCAGCAGCAGTTCGACCCGGGGCTCCTGGCCCCCGCCGTCCTCCGCGTCCGTCTGCTCACCCCGGGTGGCGCTCGGCCGCCCCGCCACCAGCGGCCGGAAGCGCTCTCCGAGCGCGGCAGCAAAGCCGACGTTGAGCACGTCCAGGATCTCGGGATGCGAGCGAAAGTTGGTCAGCAGCGTCGCGCGGGCGCCGCGGTCCTCCAGACGGGCCCCGCGGGCCTCGAACAGCTCGACGTCGGCGTGGCGGAAGCGGTAGATCGACTGCTGGGCGTCGCCGACCGTGAACAGGTTGTCGCGGGCGATCGCCTCGATCAGCTCGAGCTGGACCCGGTTGGTGTCCTGAAGCTCGTCGACCATGATCCGCTCGAAGCGCTCTGCGTACTGGCGGCGCAGGTCCTGGCGGCGGCTCAGCAACTCCCGCGCCAGCAGCTCGAGGTCCTCGAAGTCGACCCCCGAAACGGCGGCCTTGCCTTGCGCGTAGTGCCGGCCGAAGCTGACCAGCAGCTGGTCCATGAGGTCGCGGACGGGGAGCGCGGCCCGGTCCGCGCAGGCCTGACGATAGGCGTGCAACGCCTGGGCGTAGGCGACACAGGCGTCGGTGCTGAGCGCGGCACCGTTGCCGGGCAGCTTGACGCGGTCGAGCTCGGCCGGCCACGGCTCGGGCCCAGCCAGCGTCGCCTGGCAGCGCTCCAGGCGCCCGAGCGCATCCTGAACCTTGGCCCCGGGCGCGGAAATCGCGGCCAGCTCGCCGATCAGAGCCCGCGCTGCCGCCGCGAGCGCCTGGGCGGTCTCCGGGCCCGGTGGGGCGGGCCCCGGCGGCAGAGAGGGGTGGAGCTCACCGCGCGAGCGCAGCTGGGCGTAGACCGAGCGGATCGCCGAGCGCAGCGCGGGCGCCCCGTAGTCGGCGACCAGCTTGACGGCGTCCGGCCCCGCCCCCGCGAAGTCGAGCAGCGCGCTGTCAAAGGCGGCGTCGGCCAGCGGCTCGGACTGGTCTGAGTCCAGGACGACAAAGCCGGGATCAAGACCGGCGGCCAGGGCGCCGGAGCGCAGAACGCGGGCGCAGAAGCCGTGAATGGTGGAGATGAACGCGCCCTCCGTGGCCCGCGCCTGCTCAAACGCGCCGCGCTCACGAAGGCGGGTCCGAATCCGGTCACGCAGCTCGGCGGCCGCCTTCTCGGTGAACGTGATGGTCAAGATCGCGCTGACGTCGATCCCGTCCTCGAGCACGTCGGCGACGAACCGCTGCACCAGGACCGAGGTTTTGCCGCTGCCCGCGCCGGCGTCGAGCAACAGGTCGCCCCGGCGGTGTTCGATCGCCCAGCTCTGCTCCGCGGTCCACTCCGCTGCAGCGCTCATTGGCTGCGGCAGATCCCGGGGAATGCGCATCCGTCGCGCGAGCAGGTCTGCGGGCACGGAGTCAGCGCGCCCGAGCGCAGGGCCACCGCCAGCGCCACCGCCCGCTCCCCAGCGGTGTCGAGCTCGGCCGTGAATTCGTCTGCCGCCCGCCCGTCGCGGCCGTGGACCCCGGCCGCGACCGCGGTGCCGGTCACGAACACGCCGCGTCCGCGCAGGTCATCGCCGCGCAGAGGCTGATAGAGGCCGGCCACCGGCTCCCAGCTGGTGAGCTCGCGGACGGCGACCAGATAGAGCGCGACCTGTAGCCGGCGGTCCGGACCCCAGCGGGCCACCGGCCAGTCCGAGCGCGGAGCGCCGCTCTTGTAGTCGCGGATCAGGGCGTGCCCGCCGGCGTCGACGTCGACCCGGTCGATCATCCCGCGAATCCGCACGCGCTCGGGGCCCGATCCGAGCTCCAGCGCGGGCAGCGACCCCCGCTCGCCATCCTCGAAGCCGAAGCTGAGCTCGAGGCCGACCGGCCGCCAGCCCACGCTGCTCGCGGCCTCGTGGCGCAGGTAGCGCTGCAGATCAGCCTCGATCGCGCGCAGCAATCCAGCCCGGACGATCTCGGGGCGCCCGGCCCCGAGCCTGGCCCCGGGACCGGCGGCGAGCTCGGACAGCCGGCGATCGAGAATCTCCCGCGCCCGCGGCAGGCTCTCGGGGGTGACCGGACCGTCCAGGTCGGCCAGGAGCTGCTCGAGGGTGGCGTGGATCAGGTTCCCGCGGGTGATCGGGTCAGACTCGGGCTCTAGTGCCGCCGGGCGCAGCTCGCGCTCGACCAGCCACTTGACCGGACAGTCGCCGTAGGCCTCAAGCGCCCCGGCCGAGAGGATCTCGGTGTGGCGCAGGCGCGACCGGGCAACCGGACCCAGCTGCCGTCTGTGCTCCTCCGGCTCGCCCGCCGCCGGGGCGAGCGCCGCGGCCAGCGCCCGCCGGCGCTCGCGTTCGGTCGGCGCTGCCCCGGGCGCCCAGACGACGTCGGCCAGCAGCCGGCGCTCGCGCTTGTCAAACCACCCCTCATCGAACATCTCCCGGAGGTCGTCGAGGAAGGGCGACGGCAGCGCGAGGTTGCCCTCCTCGTCGGAGCTGCGGTAGCTGACCAGGACCCGCTCGGTCGCTCTCGACACGGTCGCGTAGAGCAGGTAGCGCTCGCGGTCCAGGCTGTCCTCGGCGAGCGCCAGCCGCAGACCCGAGGCCGCCGCCAGTTCACGACGGCGTTCGTCGGAGAGGAACGGCTCGGGACGCGCCGCGAGCGGAAACTCGCCCTCCTGCAGGCCGCACACGAACACGATCCGAAAGCGCCGGGCGCGGATCCCGAGCGGCTCAGCGAGCACCACATCATCGGGGCCGCCCGTTCGCTCGCCCGCCACCGCCAGCTCTTGCAGCAGTTCGAGCAGCTCAGATCCGGCGGGCGGCGAGCCGAGCTCGGCCAGCTCGTCCAGCGCCGCCACGAGGGCGGCGAGGGCGTGGGCGTCGAGCGCCTCCACCTCGTCGAGGGTGGATGCGCAGGCGCGGTGGGGGGCGGCCTGAAGACGGCGGGCCAGGCGGCAGAGCACCGCTCCGGGATCGGCGGCGGCGGCCAGCTGGTCGAGTTCGCGCAGGCTCCAGCCCAGCCGCTCGCGGGCGGCCGCGGCACTGGCCAGCCCGTCCCGGGCCAGCCCGGCCTCGAGCGCGTCGGCGACCTCGGGCCGGGCCAGCACCCCCGTCGCGCGCAGATAGGCGAGCAGATCCTCGGCCCGCGCCTCGTGCTCATCGAGCAAGGCGCAGCGTGCCGCCCCGAGCACTGCCCGCCCCAGAGGGGTATGGGCGAAGAGCACGTCGGACGCACAGCTGAGCGGCACCCCGTACTCGGCGAAGACCCGGGTGATGAGCGGCGCGATGGCATTCAGTGAGCGGCCGACGACGGCAATCTCGGCACCCGGGACCCCGTCGCGCAGCAGGCCCAGGATTCGCCCGGCGATCAACTCGACCTCGGCTCGCTCCCCCCCGGCCTCCAGCAGCGCCACCGCCGGGCCGGGATCGATCCGCGCCGGCTCGGACTCGAACAGCCCCCGCTCGAGCTGGTGCAATGCCGCCCGCGCGGCCGGCGCGTAGTGCGTGTCCAGCGCCGGTAGCTCCAGGATCTCGTCCGCCAGGGGGCGGAGCTCCTCCACCACCTGAGCCCGCGCGGCCAACGCCGCCCTTCCCCGCTCGTAGGTGAGCGAGACCGTGACCTCCGCGCCGGCGATCCGGGCCAAGGTCTCAACCGCGTCCTGCTCGAGCCGGGTGAGATCATCAAAGCCGTAGAAGAAGAC
>JBOGYN010000357.1:0-2479 GCA_050696855.1 Solirubrobacteraceae bacterium
GATCTCGATCTTGCCCCCGATGTGGAGCATGAACGTGCGGTCGGTGGTGTCGAGGACGCGGGCGCCGGGGATCCGGTTGACCGCCTCGCTGAGCCGGGGCCAGTCGGCGGCGTCACCGGTCTCGACGGTGATGTCGCGGATCGTGTGCGCGCCCTCGACATGGACGAGATCCACGGCGCCGATCGTGCCGCCCGCTTCGCCGATCGCGCTCGCCACCTTGCCGAGCATGCCGGGGAGATGATCGATCTCAACCCGCAGGGTGAGGCTGTACTGGGCGCTCGGGGTGGTGGCCATCAGGCGGCCATCTTATGCCTCCGCGCGCCAGACACCACCGAGGGGCGAGATAGGCTCAGGCGAGCATGGCCGACGAGCTCTTTCTGATCGATGGCAACAGCCTCGCCTACCGGGCCTTCTTTGCGCTGCCCGAGTCGATCGCCACCTCCACCGGGGTGCCCACCAACGCGATCTTCGGCTTCGCCTCGATGCTGGTCAAGATCCTCACCGACTACGGCCCCAAGGCGACTGTCGTGGTCTGGGATGCCGGATCGAGCGGGCGCAAGGAGGTCTACTCCGAGTACAAGGCTCAGCGCTCGAGCCGACCCGACCTGCTCAAGGAGCAGTGGCCGCACCTGGAACCGCTCGTGGATGCCTTCGGTTACCGCAACCTCAAGGTGGAGGGCTACGAGGCCGACGATGTGATCGCCTCGATCGCCGAGCGGGCCAAGGCCGCCGACCCCCCGGTCGACGTGATGGTCGTGACCGGCGACCGTGACGCCTACCAGCTCGTCGACGACCGCGTGAAGATCATGACCACTTCGCGGGGGATCACCGACACCCGCGTGTACGACCGCGAGGGGGTGATCGACCGCTACGGAATCCCGCCCGAGTTGGTGCCCGACTTCATCGGGCTCAAGGGCGACACCAGCGACAACATCCCCGGTGTCCCCGGAATCGGGGACAAGACCGCCGCCGATCTGTTGCAGCGGTTCGGGTCGCTTGAGCAGGTCCTGGACAGCATCGACGAGATCAGCGGCGCCAAGCGCAAGGAGAACCTGATCAACCACGCCGACGACGCCCGGGTCTCCAAGCAGCTGGCCACCGCCCAACGTGACATCCCGATCGATCTCGACGTCTCGAGCTTCGTCTCCGCCGATCCCGACCGCTCCCGCCTGCGCGACGTCTTTCGTGAGTTCGAGCTCCGCGATCCGCTGCGCCGCCTCGAAGAGGCTCTGGGCTCGCCCGACGCCGCCGCGCCCGCACCCGCCACCGCCGCGCAAGCACTCTCGGCCCGGGTCCGTCAGGGCTCGGTGGCCGATGTCGGCCGGCTGCCCGCGGCCGCCGAGCTCGCGCTGGCCGTGCGAGCGCCCGAGACCCCCGAGGGCGCGCTGTTCGGCGAGAACCCCGAGTGGCGCTTCGGGGCCTTCGCCGAATCGGGAGGGCAGCTCGTGGTGGGTACCTGCGCCCGCCCCGAGGAGCTGGTGGCCGCGGTCGGCGAGCGGCTCGTGATCGTCCACGACGCCAAGTCATTGGGCCAGGTGCCGCCTCGGCTGATCCACGACACCGAGGTCGCCGCCTACCTGCTCGAGCCGGCCCGGCGGGCCTACCCGTTTCGCGAGCTGTGCGAGGAGCGCGGCTTGGCTGCCGAGGTGGACGATGAGGCCGGACGCGACGCCCGGCTGGTCAAGGCGCTGGCCGACTGGCAGCGAGAGGAGATCCGCGGCCGGGGGCTGACTGACCTGTTCGAGCAGGTCGAGCTGCCGATCGTGCGCATCCTGCGCGACATGGAGCAGGTCGGCGTAAAGCTCGACACCGAGCGCCTGGAGGAGATCTCCGAGCGGGTCAAGACCGAGGCCGACCAGCTCGAGCGTGAGATCTTCGAGCTCGCCGAGGAGGAGTTCACGCTCGGCTCGCCCAAGCAACTCGAGGAGATCCTGTTCGGGAAGCTCGGACTGTCGCGCAAGCGGCGCGGCAAGACCGGCTATTCGACCGACGCCCGGGTCCTCCAGGCGATCCGCACCGAGCACGAGATCATCCCCAAGATCGAGCGCTGGCGGGAGCTGACCAAGCTCGCCCAGACGTACCTGGACGCCTTCCCGCTCCTGGTCGACGGCCAGAGCCGGCTCCATACGACGTTCAACCAGACCGCAGCAAGCACCGGGCGACTCTCATCCAACAACCCCAATCTTCAAAACATCCCGATTCGCACCCCGCTCGGGAGGGAAATAAGGGCGTGCTTCGTAGCGGGCACCGCCGGCGAAGCCGGTGGTCCGGGGCGCCGGCTCGTCTCGGCCGACTACTCCCAGGTCGAGCTGCGGCTGCTCGCCCACATCGCCGACGAGGGCGTTCTCAAGGAGATCTTCCGGCGCGGCGAGGACGTCCACACCGCGACCGCCTGCCGCGTGTTCAGGGTCGAGCCCGATCAGATCGACCCGGGGATGCGCTCCAAGTCCAAGATGATCAACTACGGGATCGTCTACGG
>JBOGYN010000358.1:0-1765 GCA_050696855.1 Solirubrobacteraceae bacterium
AGACCCCGAGACGGGTGCGCCGCGGGGAGTCGCATCCATCGGCTACTGCGCCTCGAGGGCCATCAGCGACTCAGGCAGAATCTGGCCGCCGTCGACCACGATCGTCTGGCCGGTGATATAGGCCGCCTCGTCCGTGGCCAGGAACAGGGCGGCGTGGCCGATATCGGCGACTGTACCGAGCCGCTTCTGGGGGATCGAGGCCTCCATCTTCTCTCGGTACTCGGGCCCGAGCTCGTCCAGACCCTCGGTCTCGACGTTCCCGGGCAGTACCGCATTGACGGTGATCCCGCGGCCGGCGACCTCGATCGCCGCGGTGCGCAGAAAGCCGAGCTGGGCCGCCTTGGTGGCCCCGTAATGCGACCAACCGGGAAAGCCGGTGATCGGGCCGGTGATCGAGGAGGTGATGATGACCCGTCCATGGCCGCTGCGGGCGAGCTCGGGTATCGCGGCCTTGACCGCCAGCATCGTGCCCTTGACGTTGGTGGCGAAGATCGCGTCGATGTCCTGCTCGGTCATCTGCGCGAGACGAACGTCGGGGAAGATCCCGGCGTTGGCACACAAGATGTCGAGGCTGCCGAAGCGCTGCACCGTCTCGGTCACCATGCGCTCAGTATCAGCCCCGACGGCGACGTCGGCGCGAACGAACGCCACCTCCCCCCCGGCGCCCTCCAGATCGGCGACGGCGGCGGAGCCGGCCTCGGGGTCGCGGCCGACGAGGGTAACCCGCGCGCCCGCACCGAGGAAGGTCCGAGCGATGCCCTTGCCGATGCCCTTGCTCCCACCGGTCACCAGGACGGTCCGGCCAGTCACGGGGGTGAACACGATGCAGCCTCCTCTAGTGAGACGGGTGGTTTATCAGGTAGTCCTCCGCGAGCGCACAGGTGCCGGCCGTAAAGCCGGCCCCGAGCTCGGCCGCCTCCGTGGCGAAGGTGTGGTGGGAACCGATCCACGCCACCAGGAGGAGACGGCGCAGCATCACGAAGGTCTCCAGCTCGGCTTCTGCCGCCGCGTCGAGCTCGTCCACCGAGCGGTAGCCCCGAACCCAGGCCTCCCGCAGCTCGGGCACGCGCGGATGGTCCTCCATGAACGACACCGTGGTGGCGTAGTCGTACATGTACCAGCAGAAACCGCAATCGTCGAAGTCGATCACTCGAACCTGTCGCCCGTCGATCAGCAGGTTGGTGAGACGCATGTCGGCGTGAACGAGGCCAAAGCGTGCGTCGGCCTGGCCGTAATCCCGCAGTCGAGCAGCGATGGTCGCGTCCAGACGGTCGAGCAGGCGGCGCTCCTCCGCGCCGATTCCGAGACCGTCTTGCCACGCGCCCCAGTGCCCGAGCGGGCCGAGCGTGCACTCGTAGTCCCAGCGTGGCCGGCTGAAGCCGGCCGGGGCTCGCCACCGGCGAGCGTGTCGGTGCATCCGCGCCGAAATCGCGCCGAGGGTCTCGAACTGGGCGGCGGCGGCGTCACCGTCATCGAGATCGGGTTGGACGCCGGCCAACCACTCGAACAGGACGACGTTCCGGGCGCCGAGATCCGAGGTGGCGACAGAGACGACGCGGGCGCCGTCGGTGGCCCGGACGACGTCCGGGGCGTCGACCACGCCATCGCCACGCAGGGCATCGACCCAGTCCAGCTCGGATTCGATCTCGGCGACGGTGCGGTAGTCCGGGCGGTGGAGCCGCAGCGCAAAGCGCGAGCCGGTGGCGGGATCATCGATGCGGTAGGTGTGGTTCTCAGAGACGTTGCAGAGCGTCGCCGTCGCGTT
>JBOGYN010000359.1:0-9894 GCA_050696855.1 Solirubrobacteraceae bacterium
GGCGACAGCTGCACGCGCTCGCGCACAATCGCGATCCGCGGCCGGTGCGGCCGCGCCGCCGCCGGCGCTCGATCGGTGCCCAGCGCGCGCTGGGTCGCCGGGCCCGGACGCCGGCCGAGATCCAGGCCGCGCTGATGACGCTCGTGGATCGGGTTGCGCGGAGGCTGCGCGCCGCCCACCGCGCCTGCCGGACGATCATCCTGAGGCTGCGCTTTGACGACTACAACCGCGCGACGCGATCACGCACGTTGGCCGAGGCGACGACGCGCACCGCCACGATCCTCAGCGTCGCCCGCGGGCTGCTGCTCGCGGCCGGGGCGCTGATCGCCAAGCGCGGCTTGACCCTCATCGGCGTGGCGGTGACCAACCTCTGTGACGATGGTGCGATCCAGCTCGCGCTGCCGTTCGACCGCTCGGCCGGCCTGGATCGCGCGGTGGACACCGTCCGTGAGCGCTTCGGGTCGGGCGCGATCGCCCGGGGGGCGCTGGTCGGGAGCGATCCCGGGCCGTGGGTGCCGCTGCTTCCCGACTAGTGTCGCCCTAGGGCCGACTCTCGAGCTCGGCCAGCCGGCGCTCGAGAAAGCGCCGCTCGGGAGTGTGGTTGGTCAGCGCGAGCGCGCGGCGAAAGGCAGCCGCCGCTTCGCCGGGTCGATTGAGGCGGACGAGTAGCTCGGCCCGCGTCGAGTGCAGGTAGCGGTAATCCTCGAGCTCGAGTTCGTCGACCATCGCCAGCGCAGTCTCGGGGTCTCCCGCCTGGGCCACGGCGACCGCGCGATTGAGCTCGACCACCGGCGATCCGGTCACCGCCGCCAGCTCGGCGTAGAGACCGGCGACCCGTGACCAGTCGGGCTCGGGCTCGGTCTGGAGCGCGGCGATCGCCGCCTGGAGGAGGTACGGGCCGCGGCCGCCCGGCCGGCGTCCCTCCGGGCCGCACAGGGCCAGGCCCCGGGCCAGCGCCTGGCGACCGGCGGCGAGCTGCTCGTGGTTCCACAGCGCACGGTCCTGATCAGCGAGGCGGACGAGCACGGCACCGGCATAACGGGCGTGGCGCCGGGAGTCGTGCAACAGCATCAGCCCGCGGAGCCCGCACACCTCGGCCTCGTCGGGCATCAGCTCGGCGAGCACGCCGCCGAGCCGGATCGCCTCAGCGGCCAGATCCACCCGGCCGCCATAGCCCTCGTTGAAGATCAGGTAGACGACCGCGAGCACGGCGGCGAGACGGTCTGGAAGCGCGTGCTCGGGCGGCACGCTGAACGGGATGCCGGCCACGCGGATCTTGCCATTGGCCCGCGAGAGCCGGCGTTTCATCGTTTCGGGGGCGACCAGGAAGGCCCGGGCGATTTCCTCGGTGCTCAGACCACCGAGGGTCCGCAGGGTGAGGGCGACCTGGGCTTCGGTGGCCAGCGCCGGATGGCAGCACGCGAACAGCAATTCCAGGCGTTCGTCGGCGATCACGGGCGCGGTGAAGTCGTCTGACACGGGTTCAGGGCGGTCGAGCAAGGCGAGCTTGGCGGACAACGAGCGCTGCCGGCGCAGGCGGTCGATGGCCCGGTGGCGGGCGGTGACCACCAGCCAAGCCCGGGGATTCGCGGGCTCGCCGTCGCGCGGCCAGCGCTCAGCGGCGATCGCGAACGCCTCCTGAGCAGCCTCCTCGGCGAGATCGAAGTCGCCGAGGAAGCCGATCAGGGAGGCAAGGACGCGAGCCCACTCCTCGCGGAAGATGCGCTCGATCAGGGCGCCTACTCCACGACCGGGCGAACCTCGACCGCGTCGCCGAGCCGGACGGCCGGGATCCGACCGGCGATCGACAGAGCGGTATCGAGATCGCTGACATCGAACAGGTAATACCCGCCGAACACCTCCTTAGTGTCGGCGAACGGTCCGTCCGTGGTCAGTGTCTCGCCGCCCCGGGCGCGGACGGTCGTGGCCATCTCGGGCGGATGAAGCTGGGCGCTGGCGATGTAGCCCGGCTCGTCGCGCAGGGCCGCGTACTCCGACATGACGTGGGCGAACTCGGCCTCAGGGAGATCGTGCGAGCCCGGCGTGGCGTAGACCAACATGGCGTACTTCATGTGTCCTCCTTGTGGAGAGAGTGACTTTCCTCTGAGACGAACGCGGGCCGGCCGAGGGGACAGGTCCTCGGGGGAATTTGCGGCCCGTCGGCTAAGCGGCCGGGTCCGAGGCCGCGCCCGCGCCCGGGTCGGGGTCGGGGTCGGGGTCGTACTGAAAGAGGATGCCCACCACGGTCGCGATCAGCGAACCGTCACCCTCGCTGGTCTCGAGCCGGCGCCGGCTCTTGCGCTCGATCGCTTCGATGCGCTTCTCGCTCTCGGCGAGCTCCTGCGCCATCTCGCGCCAACCCTGCTCGTCCACGCTCACCCGAATCCGGCTGATGCGCGATTCGGGGGCGTCAAATCCGCCCGCCGCCGCGGCGTCGGTGACCATCGTCCCAACTTGATCCAGCGAGGCTCCGAGCATCGCCTGCTTGACGACTGACGGCGTCGCCCCCCACGCCTGATCGGTGACCGGCGGGCGGACGATGGCGGTGTAGTAATGCTCCACCGCTCCCCGGCGGGGGACTCGCTTGACCAGGCGCAAGAAGCCGAGCGCCGTCAGCCGGCGGACGTGGTAGCTGAGCACGCCGAGGGGAACATCGAGCTCGACCGCCAGCTGACTGGGGCTGGCCGTGCGGTCCTCGAGCGCGGACAGCACCCGCGTTCGAAGCGGGTGCGCTAGCGCCTTCGCCAGGCTGGGGTCGGTGATGTCTTGAAACGGCTTCATTACGGTCAACGGCCAACCGGCGGCCGCCGGAGCGAAGTGTGATTGCGAACACACCGGAAATTCGAACGGTGCTTCGGTATCTGGGGCGAATCATCGCAGCCTCGGCGCCGGATTGGCGCCCGGCCTGGCGTCGGCGCCGGATTGGCGGCCGCCCTAGAGTCCTTGGTGTGGCGACCGCCCGTCAGCTCACCGGTGGACTCGGCCCGCACGCGGCGTGGGCGGTCACCGCCCGACTCCTCCGGAATCCATCCTGAGCGCCGCTGCCCCGCGCCCGCCGGCTCTGGAGCTGGTCATCTTCGACTGCGACGGAGTGCTCGTGGACAGTGAGCCGATCTCCAACGCGGTGCTCGCCCAGGCGCTGACGCGGGAGGGGCTGCCGACCAGTGCGGCGTCTGCCCTGGACGAGTTCCGGGGCCTGCATATGCGCGATGTCGTCGCTCGCAGCGAGGAGCGACTCGGGCGGGCGCTGCCCGCGGGCTGGATCGAGAGCTACGAGCAAGCGCGGGCGGATGCCTTTCGACGATCGCTGGTCGCGACGCCCGGCGCCGCCGAGGCCGTGCGCGCGGTGATCGCCGCCGGGCCCGCTGTCTGCGTCGCCTCCCAGGGACGACCTGAGAAGACCGAGCTCACTCTCAGCCTGACCGGCCTGCGGGAGCTGTTCGGAACCGACGCCGTCTTCTCGGCCTATTCGGTGGCCCGGGGCAAGCCCCAACCCGACCTCTTCCTGCACGCCGCCGCCGCGATGGGCGCCCGCGCCGAGCGCTGTGCCGTGATCGAGGACACGACCGTCGGGGTGACGGCCGCAGTCGCGGCCGGGATGCGCGTCCTCGGCTATGCGGCCGCCGGCGGCGCGGACGCCCTCGCGGCCGCCGGGGCCGAAGTGATCACCGCGTTGGCTGAGATCCCTGCCCGACTTGGGCTGACGAAGGGGTAGCGTTAGAGCGAGCCATGCACCCGACAGCGGTGAAACTCAGCGAGCGGTTGTCTGACCGGGGGTTGGAGGTCACGGTGACGGTGGCGCCCGCCTCGACCCGCACGGCCGCGCAGGCGGCGCAAGCGCTCGGTTGTGAGGTGGGACAGATCGTCAAGTCGCTCGTTTTCCTGCGTGACGACGAGCCGGTCATGGTGCTGTGCGCAGGTGACCGGCGGGTCGCGACTGACCGGCTCGGGCTGCAGCCGGCCAGCGCCGATCAGGCCCGTGCCGCGACTGGCTTCGCGATCGGAGGGATCCCGCCGCTCGGGCACGACCACCGCCTCGAGACGGTGGTGGACGAGTCGCTGCGCCGCTTCGCCACGGTGTGGTGCGCCGCGGGGACGCCTCAAGCCGTCTTTGAGGTCGCCGTCGAGGCGCTCGTGAAGGCGATTCCGGACGCGTCGGTACGGGACGTGAGCGCATAGTGGAATCGGTGACCGGGATCCGGCAGCTCGAGAACTACGTCGCCGGCCAATGGACCGCGGCCACGGCGGCGACAGAGCTCCTCGACGTCACGGACCCAGCCTCCGGGGACACCCTGGCGCGGGTGCCACTGTCGGGAGCGGCGGACCTCGATGCCGCCGTGGCCGCCGCCCGGGCCGCGCTGCCGCACTGGCGGGCAGTGTCGACGATCTTGCGCTCGCGCAAGATGTTCGAACTGCGCGAGCGGCTGCTGGCCCGCGCGGAGGATCTCGCCCGATCCGTCACCGCGGAGATGGGCAAGACGATCGGCGATGCGCGCGCCGAGGTCGGCCGCATGATCGAGATGGTCGAAGCTGCCTGCGCGGTCCCCACGACTATGCAGGGGCGCATCCTCGAGGACGTGGCCCGCAACGTCGACGCTGAAACCATCCGCCAGCCGGTCGGCGTGTGCGCCGCCATCGTGCCGTTCAACTTCCCGGCCATGGTCCCGTTCTGGTTTCTGCCCTTCGCGATCGCCTGCGGCAACACCTTCGTGCTCAAGCCCTCCGAGCAGGTTCCGCTCACGCAGCAGATCGCGTTCCGCGAGCTCGATGCGCTGGGGCTACCCGCCGGCGTGGTCAACCTGGTCAACGGTGGACGCGAGATCGTGGAGGGCATCCTCGACCACCCCGGGATCGACGCCGTCTCGTTCGTCGGGTCGGCGCCCATCGCGCGGCTCGTTTACGAGCGAGCGGCCAAAGCCGGGAAGCGAGTCCAGGCACTGGGCGGCGCCAAGAATCACATGGTCGTGATGCCCGACGCGGTGATCGAGCCGACCGTGCAGGGCATCCTCGGCTCGGCCTTCGGGGCGGCCGGTCAACGTTGCATGGCGGGCTCGGTGGTGGTGACGGTGGGCGATGCCCATCAGCAGCTGATCGGACCGCTCACAGCGGCCACCCGGGCGCTGCGCGTCGGTGACCCGATGGCGCCCGACAGCGACGTGGGTCCGGTCATCTCCGCCACCGCCCGCGAGCGAATCAGCGATTACGTGGAGCGGGCCGCGGCAGCCGGAGCGACGGTGGCCGTCGACGGCCGCGAAACGATCAGGACCAGTGCTGCGGGCACGTGGTTCGGTCCCACTGTCGTCGACGACGTCACGCCGGACATGAAGATCGCTCGCGAAGAGGTGTTCGGGCCGGTGCTCAGCGTCATCCGCGTGAGCACGCTGGACCAAGCGATCGAGCTGGTCAACTCCAGCGCATTTGGTAATGGGACTTCGATCTTCACCGAGTCCGGGGCGGCTGTGCGGCGCTACCGCCACGAGGTCCAAGCGGGGATGATCGGCGTCAACATCGGCGTCGCGGCGCCCGTCGCATTCTTCCCGTTCACCGGCTGGAAGGACTCCTTCCTCGGTGATCTGCACGCCCACGGGACCGACGCGGTGGACTTCTTCACCCGCAAGAAGACGGTGACGAGCCGGTTCTTCTCAACCGGCCAGGGCAGCGAGGCGTACTTCGTAGAGCGGTGAGCCTGAGCGGTGCTCGGGGGCGACTAGGCCGCCGGGCGACGACGCTCGGAAGCCGATCCCGGAGCCGGGTGACCGCGGGGGGCGGCGGTTGCGGCGTCCTTGGCCTCGGCGGCCACGATCAGGGCCTTGAGCTCGGCCACGTCGATCTCCACCGTGTGGCCCTCGCCCTCGATCACATCGCCATCGTCGAGTTCCGCCAAGGTGGGGATGCGCACGGCTGGGACCCCGGCCGGGGCCGGCGCGGGAGCTAGTCCGGAGCGCACGCGCCGCGGAGGTGCCGGCGGCGCCTTGATCTGAGCGCGAAACTCGACCTGGGTACCCGACTCGCCCCACTCGATCGCAAAGCGCCCGTCCAAGCGGGACCCGATCCAGGCGACGAGGACCATCACAGCTCCGCCGATGACCAGCGGCAGCGTCCAGACCGAACTGACCACATCCAGGACGGCGAGCAGCAGCAGGATCACGCCGATCACGGCCAGACGAGTGCGGGGGCGGTGCAGCTGGGCGGTCAGCCAGCCACCCACGCCCGCGGCGCGGCGCTGCCACGCTTCGGTGGCGGGGCGCGAGCCTCGGATCGAACAGGCGCTTGACGGCGATGACGCTGTCGAGGTCTCGTCCTGGGGATGTTCGCCTGGCGTGCTCATCGCTTGAGCAGGTATACCCATCGCCGTTTAGGTTCAAGCCGGCCCTGGGGTCTCCTGCCGAAGTTCTGACCGCCCCGGCTGCGCCGGTCAGAGCCCGAAACGGGCACGTCTGACTTCGGGAACGAGCTCGACGTACTCGCGATGGCGGGCTATGTAATCACGCACGAACGAGCAGTAGGGCAACACCGTCAGGTTGCGGCGGCGTGCGTCCTGCAGGGCGTGAGCGATCAAAATCGAAGCCAGACCGCGGCCCTGTTGCGCGGGGTCGGTCTCGGTGTGCATGAACGCGATCTCGCCCGGCCGCTCCCGATACTTTGCAAAGCCGGCCTCCGCACCGTCGACCGTGATCGTGAACCGATCACGCTCTGGCTGGTGGATGATGTCAACCTCAGTCGTGATGGCTCTTAGTCTGGCGTAGCGCCGAGCACCGGGACGTCCGCCGTCAGAACCTCGGGCCGGTCGGCGGTGATGAGGACGTTGTCCTCGATCCGGATGCCACCGAAGCCGAGCAGGGCGTCGACGCGGTCCCAGTCCACCTGGCCGCGATGGCGTCGACGCCGCTCGGGATCCTGCAGGAGCGCAGGGACGAAGTAGATTCCCGGCTCGACCGTGACCACCATGCCGGCACGAAGCGGAAGATCGATCCTGAGGTTGGGAAACGGAGGCGGAGTGCTCTGCCGTCCGGCCAGGCTTCCGCCGGCGTCACGCACGCCGAGGCCGACCAGATGGCCGACCCCGTGGGGAAAAAACAGCCACGTGGCGCCCGACTCGACGAGGTCGTCAGCGGAGCCGCACAGGAGCCCAGCAGCGACGAGACCCTCGGCGATCACCAGAGCTGCGGTGCGGTGCACCTCACGCCACTCGGTGCCGGCCGTGCAACGCCCGATCGCGGCCAGCTCAGCCGCGCGGACCAGCGAGTGCAGCTCGCGCTGCTCGGAGTTGAGCGTGCCGCCGACCGGGTATGTCCGCGTGATGTCGCTGGCGTAGCCGCGATACTCCGCGCCGGCGTCGATCAGGACCAGCTCGCCGGGACCGAAACGGCGAGCCGACGGCGCGAAATGCAGGACGGCCGAGTTGGTGCCCGAGCCGATGATCGTGTCGTAGGCCATCGCGTCGCCTCCGTGCCGAAACGCGGCCGCTTCGAGCTCGATCTGAGCCTCGCGCTCGCTGACCCCTTCCACGAGCATGGGTGCCACGGCGGCGAAGGCCGCCCGCGTGGCCCGCTCGGCGATCCTCATCCGCTCGAGTTCCACCCGATCCTTGGGGCGGCGGACGTGACTCAGGGCCAAGCGCAGACGCTCGGTGAGCTGTCGATCGCCGCGACTGGCAAGCGGCGCGACGCCGAGGTGGGCGATCGGGCGCTGGCCGCGCGCGGCCAGCCAGCCGGCGAACTCCGGCATCGGTACGCCGTCGCGGTCGCCACCGAGATCTCCCGCCCACAGCCGGTCGCTCTCGGTCACCGACGGCACGAAGTCGTGCCATCCGTCCTGCGGATCGAAGGCGAGCACACCCGACGGGCGGTTGCGGTCCGTGAGGTAGAGGTACTCGGAGTGGGCGCGGAAGGGGTAGGTCATCTCCCCCCGGCCCGGGATTCCAATCAGCTCGCCGGCGCCGATCAGCACGACCTCGTCGGTCAAGTCCCAGGCGGCGACGACCGCGGCGCGACGACGCTCCAATTGCGGCGCGATCTGCTCTGGCGGCAGCGCTGACTCCAAGCGGACGAGTCTAGGACCGAAGCGTTCGAGGTCAGCGCGGCTGATAGGTCAGGATCTCGAGCCCGTCCCCGACCGTCTCGCTGCCGGTCAGCCGCAACGGCCATTTTGCGCTGCTGGTCGCGAATAGGCGTTTACCGCTGCCCAGGACGATCGGGAAAACCATGAGCCGCAGCTCGTCGACGAGACCAGCCGCGGCCAGGGCCTGCACCAGCTGAGCGCTGCCGGCGACCAGGATCACGCCGTCGATCTGGCGCTTGAGCTCTGAGACTTCCGCGGCGACCTCGCCCCTGAGGATTGTGGTGTTGGTCCACTCGGCCGTGGTCAGCGTTGACGAGACCACGTATTTCGGCATCGCGTTCATCTTCTCGCCGAATTCGCCGGTGCCCTCCATCGTCGGCCAGGCGGCCGCGAACCCGTCATAGGTCACACGGCCGAGCAGCTGCGCCTCGGCCTCCATCAATTCATTGACCTTGAACATCTGGCCGCCGTCACCCTGGTCGAACTCGAACGACCAACCGGCGTGCTCGTAATCGTCGCCCCCTCCCGGCGAGTCGATCACCCCGTCCAGCGAAATGAACTCCGTGACTACGATCCTGCCCATGTCGCTCCTCCTCCGCTTTTGGTGGTTACTCCGCGCTCCGGTCGAGCACGTCTACCGATCAGACGGGACGGACCGCCAAGACTCATCGCTCGTGACAGCCTGTGCCCGTGTCACGGACGCGCTTCGCTGAGCGGGTCGTCGCCCGACAGGGCGATCTGGTCGTCGAGCGCGACCCGCTGCGGCCCTCGGGACGGCTGCTGCGCCAAGGCGACATGGACGCCTCCTACGTCGATCTGGCTGACCGGTCCCACCTCGAGTTCGACTACCTGCGGTGGATGCGGATCGTGCTGCGGGTCGCGCACGCGCGGAGGGTCCTGCACATCGGGGGCGGAGCGTGCGCGTTGCCGGTGGCCCTGGCGGCCGAGGACCCGCGCGGGCGTCAAGAGGTCTGCGAGGTGGACGCGCAGGTTCTGGCACTCGCTCGCGGCCACCTGGGCTTGCGCCGCGCGCCCGGGTTACGGGTCCGTCACGCCGAAGGTCGCGGGTTCCTCGCCGGCCAGGCGCAGCGAAGCTGGGATGCGATCGTCATCGACGCCTTCGTCGGCGCCACCGTGCCAAAACGGCTGATCACGGTCCAGGCCCTGGCCGAGGTCGCGCGCGTCGCGCCGCTAAGCCTGGTAAACGTGGTCGACAACCGCTCGGCCAACCACGTTCGCGCAGTCGCGTCGGCCCTGATATCGGCGTATCCCCAGGTGTGGGCGCTGGGCGGTCGCGCCGGGAACACCGTCGTGGTGGGAAGCTTGCAGAAGCTGGCCCTGGACCAGATCGCCGCCCGCGCCGCCGCCGATCCCTCTCCGGCCCGGCTCACCGTTCCCCCCGCACTGGCCCGGCTGGCGGCCGGAACGCTCCCCTGGCGCGACGCGGAGGCCTGAGGCGTGAGGATCCCGCCTAACCGGGTTCCTCGTCCAGAAAGGTCTGCACCAGGCGCGGCGATTCGTGCACTGACACCACCAGCAGCGGCACCGTTCCCGTGTTGCGAAAACCGTGCGGCGTGCCGGCCGGCACCGAGATCATCTGCTCCGCCCCGACGTCCAGACGTTCTCAGCGGCCGTCCACCGCGGGCCCCCAGATTCATCGTTTTGATCAGGCCTGCTTGAACTCGGTCGAGCTCGCGCCCGACTGGATGGTCCTGGCCGCTGAACTCGACCCTGAGTGCCATTGCGACACGCGCGATATCGCGTCGGCAGAGGACTGCGTGACCGCGCGCCATCGCGAGCAGCACGGCGACCGGATCAGCTTGCTGGCTGGCC
>JBOGYN010000360.1:0-2758 GCA_050696855.1 Solirubrobacteraceae bacterium
GCACCGCGTCGCAGCGCAGAACCGCATCGGGGTCGGAGAACGAACCGGGATCTACCACCAACGTCTGCCCATCCCTCTCGATGCGAATGCAGGCGTGTCCCATCTTGGTCACTTGCATCTCGGTGTCTCCAGCGCGGTGTCCGATGTGCCGGCGGCGCGATTGTCAGTATGCATCGCGACGCGACGCCCGCGAGGCGGTAGGGTCCATGCACTCCGGCGATCGAGGAATGAAGGCGATTCATCGACGCTCGCCGCCTGGGCGGTCGCTGCAGCCAAATTGGGAAGATCGCCCGGATGACCACGTCGCTTCAGCCAATGAGCAGCGGCATGGCGGCACCGCCGCCCCCGTGGCCGGTGCAATCGACCGCTCCATCGCCCGCTCTGCTCGCCCTGGCGGAGGTGGACTGGGATGTCGTCATCATCGGCAGCGGCAACGCGGCGCTCGTGGCTGCGCTCACTGCCCGGCATCTCGCGGGACGCGTGCTGATCCTTGAGCGTGCGCCATACCACATGCGTGGCGGCAACACCCGGCACACGCGCAACATCCGGTGTGCGCACGACGCGGACGACGAGTTCACACCCGGCACGTACCCGGTCGACGAGTTGTTCAGCGACCTGCAGGGAGTCGGCCGCGGCGCCGTCAACCTGGACCTCGCCCGTTTCACAGTCGCCGAGTCGCAGACAATCCCACGTTGGATGTCTGATCACGGGGTGCGCTGGCAGCAACCACTGGCCGGTACCCTCAACCTCAGCCGGACCAACCGGTTCTTCCTCGGGGGAGGCACCGCTCTGGTCAACCACTATGCTCGCGCCGCCGAGCTCGCTGGCGTCAGCATCGTGTACGAGGCCGCAGTGTCCAATCTCCAGTTGAGCGACGACCGTCGCTGCAGAGCGGTGGTGCTCGACACGGTCGATGGCCCGATCGGCATCCCCGCGGGTGCGGTGGTGGTGGCATCGGGCGGCTTCGAGGCGAACCACGCGTGGCTGAGACGCTACTGGGGCGACGCCGCTGACAATTACCTGGTCCGGGGCACGCCGTACAACGACGGATCGATGCTCGCACTCATGGCCCACCTCGGTGCCGCCCTGGCCGGTGAGCCCCGTGGGTTCCACGCCATCGCCGTGGACGCACGCGCCCCGCGGTTCGACGGTGGTATCGCCACGCGGCTCGACTCCGTACCCTACAGCATCGTCGTCAACCGCAGCGGCGACCGCTTCTCCGACGAGGGCAGCGACATCTGGCCCAAGCGTTACGCAAGTTGGGGAGGCCTCATCGCGGCGCAGGATGACCAGATCGCCTATTCCATCTATGACGCACAGGCTGCTCCCCTCTTCATGCCCAGCATGTACCCGGCGTACACGGGCACCTCGGTGGCAGAGGTGGCACGCCTGGCGGGGCTCGACGCCGATCGCGTCGTGCGAACCGTCACCAACTTCAACGCGCATGTGGACCCGGCGGGACGCTTCGATCCGAAGCAGCTTGACCGCTGTGGAACGCGCGGCCTGGATCCGCCCAAATCCAACTGGGCATTGCCCATCCAGGTGCCTCCCTTTCACATACTGCCGCTTCGGACCGGCATCACGTTCACCTTCATGGGTCTGTCGGTCAACCGTTGCGCCCAGGTCGTCGGCGTCGATGGCCGCCCCTTCACCAACGTGCACGCCGCCGGCGAGGTTATGTCGGGCAACATCCTGTCGAGCGGTTACCTCGCCGGTTTTGGGCTCACGATCGGCAGTGTCTTCGGCAGGATTGCCGGTCGGGAAGCGGCGATGCACAGTGCTCACTGAACTGCTGGACGAGGCGACTCGTCAGCTGACCATCTGCAACGCGTGCCGGTTCTGTGAAGGATACTGCGCGGTCTATCCCGCCCTGGAGATCCGCCGCGAGCTCGGCCGGGGTGACATTCTGTACCTGGCGAACCTCTGTCACGACTGCCGCGCCTGCTACTACGCGTGCATGTACACGGCTCCCCACGAGTTCGCCGTCAACATCCCTCTGGTCCTCTCTTCCGTCCGCGAAGAGACGTACGCCGGTTATGGCTGGCCGCAGCTCATGGCGC
This sequence comes from Solirubrobacteraceae bacterium, assembly GCA_050696855.1. Taxonomy (GTDB): domain Bacteria; phylum Actinomycetota; class Thermoleophilia; order Solirubrobacterales; family Solirubrobacteraceae; genus Palsa-465. The sequence continues at coordinate 2,061 of JBOGYN010000360.1, forward strand.
GACTATGGAATCGCGGCGCGCTGCGCATTGTCATCGCCAGCGTCCTCGCTGCCTTGCTTGTAGCTGGCTCCATCGCGCTCCTTGCCCCAGCTCACCGCCTCTTCGGATCGGTGGGCGGACCGGAGTCGTTCTACAAGCTCGTCCCGTACCTGGTGCTTGTCACCGGCTTCCTCGGTCTCGGCGTCTACGCGCTCGCCGCTGTCGTGGCCGGCGGCGTGAAGTTCTGCCGAGACACGCGTGGAAGCTTGCGCGACATGCTGAGCTGGCACGCGCTCCGCGGTGCGGGAGCCGACACCCTGCAACTGCGCTATCTGCGCGGAGGCGGCGACGGCTGTTACTACCCGGCGGATAGCCCCTCGATGGTGCGACGCAGCATGCATTCCCTGGTGTTCTACGGTTTCCTCATCGACTTCGCCGCCACCGTCAGCGCCGCTATTGCTCAGGATCTTCTGGGCATCCCACCGCCGTATCCTCTGCTCAGCATCCCCGTCGTGCTCGGTGTGGTTGGGGGGGTGATGATGGTGGTCGGCACGACGGCGCTGATCCGAGTCAAGCAGAGGAGCGACGTGCGACCGAGCTCCGTGACGATGGTCACCAAGGACTACGGATTTCTCGCATGCCTCAACCTTGTGGCCATCACCGGCTTCCTGCTACTCGCGCTGCGCGCCTCGCCACTGCTGGGCGCCGCGCTGTCGATT
>JBOGYN010000361.1:0-2672 GCA_050696855.1 Solirubrobacteraceae bacterium
CTGCGTCGGGAAGGGTCGAAAGCAACGGATCACGCCGCTGACCAAGACCACGACGCTCATGCTCCGGGCCTGGTTGATCGAGTGCCGTGGCTTACCGACCGATCCGCTGTTCGCGACCAGCCTCGGCCGGCAGCTCAGCCGCGACGCGCTCGAGCAGCGCCTCGCGACGCACGCGGTGAGCGCGGCTCAGCGCTGCGCGTCGCTGAAGACCAAGCGGGTCACCCCGCACGTGCTGCGCCACAGCGCCGCGATGCGCTTGCTCCAGGCCGGTGTCGACACAACCGTGATCGCGCTCTGGCTCGGGCACGAACAAGTCGAAACGACCCAGATCTACCTCCAGGCCGACCTGAAGCTCAAAGAGCAAGCGCTCGCCCGAACCACGCCGCCCCACGGCAAACTTGGCCGCTACCGACCCCCCGACAGCGTGCTGGCGTTCCTCGAAGGACTCTGAGCTGAGCCGAGGTGATAACACCGCCTAGACGCTCAAAACCGGTGGCTGTCACAAATGCGTCAGCTCGCCCTAATGGATAGCGCATGACAGATGCAAATCGGCCCAACGAAGACGAGCTGCTCGCCGCCGCCCGTTCGGGAGCGAACGAGTTCGCAGTGTTCTATCGCCACTTCGAGCGACCAGTGCTCGGCTTCTTCATGAGAGCGGCCGGTCGGCCCGACCTTGCAGCGGACCTCGCGGCAGAGACGTTCGCTCGCGCGCTGGAATCGGTTGCGTCTTTTGATTCGACGCGTGGACGCGCGGATCAGTGGCTGTTTGGGATCGCTCGAAACGTGCTTGCCGAGAGTTATCGGCGCGGCCGCGTGGAGGCAGCGGCTCGGGCGCGGCTCGGTCTGCCAATACTGATCCTCGACGACCACGCCGCGGAGGCGATCGCGCGACTGAGCGCCGGGCATGACCCGGCGTCCGCGGCCCTCGCGGGACTGCCCCGCGAGCAGCGGCAGGCCATCGAGGAGCGCGTACTGCGCGAGCGTGACTATCCAGAGATCGCCGAGGAGCTGCGCTGCTCTGAGGCGCTCGTGCGCAAACGGGTCAGCCGCGGTCTGCGAGCCCTACGAACAAGACTGGCAGGTGAACGATGACCATCCTCCCGCAGCTCGAACATGATCTACTCCAAGCGGCCAAGCGGCACCTGCCCGCAGGCAATGCGCAAGACGGCACGCGCGATCACCCACGCCGTCGCGGACCTCTCTCAACCGGCCGATGGGCTGGCTTCCGCCGCCGGGTGGCGTCGACCGCTCGCACCGTGCCGATGCTGTTGGCGGTTGCCGTCACGGTGATCATCGCGGCGTTCGCGCTGAGCCTGTCCCACCATGGCCGCCAGTCCGTGCCAGCGACATCTGCTGGCGGCGTGCAGGCAACCCGCCGCCAGCTCATACAAACGTTCGGCGTTCTCCGGAGGCCGCAGACCAAAGCCGACCTCGACCCAGAGCTCAATCCCGCGTTCCTCAGCTTCACCTCGATTCCCCAGCAATTCGCTCGACGCCACAAGCGGATCCCGAAGGGCCTGGAACGCCGCATCGCGCAGCTGGGCGACCCCAAGCTGGATCGGACGCTCGCGCGCGTGGTCAAGATCCCGGCCTGGCACGCCAAGGTCGGGATCGAGCCGGCAACTTGGCAACCATCACCGTCATCCCCGCAAAGATCCGAAGGCTTCGACCTCGAACTGTGGGTCGGGAGCAAGCCGACGATCCCGCCCTCGGGCGAGACTGGAAGCGGGCCGCGACCCACGAGCGTCGACGCCGTTCGCGCTCACGGCCTTGCGCTCACCGACCCAGTGCGCGGCACAGATCTAATGGACGGCGTCCTCCTCGTCCCGGATGGCGTCGCGCGAATCACGCTGCGACCGATCCGCGTCATTCGCGCTCCGGTGAGGGTCGATCCAAGCCGGTTCGGCACCGCGACCGGGACGGTCCACGACAACATAGCTCCGTTCCAGCTCTCCATGCCCACTGTCACCCCGGCAGGCGCTGGCCGAGATACGGTTTCGGGACTCTTCGGCACCACAGCGGTGGCGCAAACCACCTGGTTTGACGCCAACGGCGACGTGATCAAGCACACCACCACAAACCTCGATGTCCTGATCAGAGTCATCGGAAACAGAGCCCTTCCTGGCCGACCTACAGGAGCCCGCAGTCGGCACAGCTGAAGCCGCTCCTAGCCGAATCCGCACGCCTGCCAGGCCTGCCTGAGCAGGATCACCAACAGAGCCAAACCACCCCCTGCCCGAGAACCCTCACCGGGTCGGTCGGTCACGCCCAAGACCGCGACTGTACTTGGCGTCAACAACCTCGCTGCGACGTCCTGATCGCCGCCCGGCTCACATTCATGCTCCACCAACCGTCCTGATCCCGCTCGCGGCTCTTGGCGGGGTCAGGAATATGCCGAAGCCCTCGGCCAACACTCGTGCATCCTCAAGGACCTCACCGGCCAATCGGCATATTTAAGAGGTCGGCATAGTACCTCTTATGCCGAGTTCGGCATAAGAGGTACTCGGCGACCAGGGCTCGCAGCGCGGAGTAGCCGTCGTGCTCGATGTCGCGTTCGACGAGGTAGACACGGCCCTCGCAGCCGGCGGGAGCGTCGATCACGATCGCGATGCCCTTGACCCTTCGGCCACAGATCACGCGCTCGCCCGCGGGAATCGTGTAGCGGCCAAGCT
>JBOGYN010000362.1:0-8680 GCA_050696855.1 Solirubrobacteraceae bacterium
GACGGCGCCGGCCACCGCGGCCGCGCCGGTCACCAGCAGCAACGCGAACCCCAGGGTCAGGGCGTTCGGTCTCACGGTGGCGCAGGCTACCGGCAACCGGGCTCAGTACGCTCGGGCGGGCAAGGCCAGATCGAGAGGGGATCAGATGATGGTGAGTGGTGGTATGACCCCCGCGGGCCCGCGTGCGGCGGCGGTACCGGCGCGGCCCTGAGGGACTCGAGACGGTGGTCGCCGAGCGCACGCAGGTAGCAATTGTCGGGGCCGGGCCGGCGGGGCTGTTGCTCGGGCAGTTACTGCATCGCCACGGCGTCGACGCGGTGGTCCTGGAAGCGCGCGATCGCGAATATGTCGAGGCTCGAATCCGGGCTGGGCTGCTCGAGCAGGGAACGACCGCGACGCTGCGGGAGGCGGGCGTTGGGGAGCGGCTGGACCGAGAGGGCCTCGTCCACGGCGGGATCTACCTCAACTTCGGCGGCCGGCGGCACCGTGTGGCGATGAGCGAGCTGACCGGGGGGCGCACGGTCACCGTCTACGGCCAAACCGAGGTGGTCAAAGATCTGATCGCGGCCCGTCTGGCGTCCGGGGCCCGGCTGCATTTTCAAAGCAGCGAGGTCTCAATCGACGGCCTCGAGACCGATCAGCCGGTCGTGCGCTATGTCCAGGAAGGGCAGGCCCGCGAGCTGCGCTGTGACCTGATCGCCGGCTGCGACGGCTATCACGGTGTCTGCCGGCCGGCGGTGCCGGCGGATGTCCTGCGTATCTGGGAGCGCGAGTACCCGTTCGCCTGGCTGGGCATCCTGGCCGAGGTGGCCCCTTCAACCGACGAGTTGATCTACGCGCAGCACGAGCGCGGCTTCGCGCTGCACAGCATGCGCTCGCCCGAGATCAGCCGGCTCTACATCCAGGTCGATCTCGAGCAGGACCTCGCCGACTGGCCGGACGCCCGCATCTGGCAGGAGCTGCACGAGCGGCTGCACTGTGACGGCTGGTCGTTGACCGAGGGTCCGATCACCGACAAGTCGATTGCCCCGATGCGCAGCTTCGTCGCCGAACCGATGCGCTATCGCTCGCTGCTGCTCGCCGGCGACGCCGCCCACATCGTGCCGGCGACCGGCGCCAAGGGGCTGAACCTGGCCGTGGCCGACGTGACCGTGCTGGCCGACGCACTCATCGCGCGGCTGCGCGGAAGCGGGAGTGAGTCCGGGCTGGACGAGTACTCCGATCGCTGCCTGGAGCGGGTCTGGCGCGCCCAGCACTTCTCCTGGTGGATGACGACCATGCTCCACAACGACCCCGACGGCGACGACTATGGCCGGCGGCTGCAGCGCGCCCAGCTTGAGTACGTCGCCTCCTCACCGGCCGCGGCCACGACGCTGGCCGAGAACTACGTCGGGCTGCCGCTGTGCGAGCAAGCGATGGCCGCCGGTGGCTGAGGGCGACCTGTTCTCGGGCCTCTACGCCCGCGGTGAGGCGGCGGCGCAGGTCAGCGGCACGGCCTGGCTCGCGGCGATGCTTGCGGTCGAGGCCGCGCTCGCACGGGCTTGCGCACGGGAGGGACTGATCGCCGCCGAGGCCGCCGAGGCGATCGTCGCCGTCTGCGTCCCCGAGCGCTTCGACGCTCGTGCCATCGGTGTCGAGGCTGCCCGCCACGCGACCCCGGTGGTGCCGCTGGTCAGGGCTCTGCGCGAGGCGGTCGGCGAGCCCCACGCCGCGGCCGTGCATCGCGGGGCAACCAGCCAGGACATCCTGGACACCGCGCTGATGATCGTGGCCCGCCGGGCGCTGGCGCCGATCTTGACGGACGCGGAGGGGGCCGCGGACGGTGCGGCGGCGCTCGCCCAGGCCCATCGCGGCACGGCGATGGCTGGGCGGACGCTGCTTCAGCAGGCGCTCCCGCTCCCCTTCGGGCTGCGCGCGGCCGGATGGGTCGCGGGGCTCGATGCTGCCGCCGGGCGGCTCGATCAGGTCCGCCGCGAAGAGCTGGCGGTGCAGATGGGGGGTCCCGTCGGCGCTCGCGCCCCGGCGATCGCCGATGCCGTAGCGGCTGACCTCGACCTCGTGGCGCCCGTGCTCCCGTGGGCAGCGATCCGGGTCCGGCCCGCGACTCTGGCCTCGGCGTTGGGCACCCTGGCCGGGGTGGTGGCCAAGATCGCGCGCGATGTGACCCTGCTTGCCCAGCAGGAAGTCGGCGAGGTCGCGGAGGGGGGAGGGCCCGAGCGGGGCGGCTCGACCGCGATGGCTCACAAGCGCAATCCGGTCGCCGCGGTCTGCGCCCTTGCCTGTGCCAAGCGGGTGCCCGGGCTGGTCGCCACCGTGCTGGCGCTGATGGAGCAGGAGCACGAGCGCGCGGCCGGCGCCTGGCAGGCGGAGTGGGGAACCCACACTGAGCTGCTGACCCTGACCGGCTCGGCCACCGCCTGGTGCCGCGAGCTGCTCGAGGGCCTCGAGGTCGACCCCGCGCGGATGGCTGGCAACCTCGAGCGCGCGGCGCTGCCGGCGGCCGGCGAGGGCGGGGATGCCGGCGAGGCGGGTGGCGCCCAGACACTGATCGACCGGGCGCTGGCCGCCCACGAGTCAAGGCGGCGGTCCTGAGCGCCACGGGCGCACCGCTGGAGCTGAGCTACACGCGGCGCGGGCGCCCCGGAGCACCGGTCGTGGTGCTCGCGCCATCCCTGGGGGCGACCGGCGCCATGTGGGAGCCCCAGCTCGCGGCACTGGGCGACGAGTTTGACCTGATCGCCGTTGACCACCGCGGTCACGGCGGCTCCCCGATCGCCCCGGGCCCGTACGAGATCGCCGATCTGGGCCGCGACGTGGTCGCGCTGCTCGACCGGCTGGGACTCGAGCGAGTGGCCTACTGCGGTCTCTCGATCGGGGGCATGATCGGCCAGTGGCTGGCCGTGCACTTCCCCGAGCGGGTGCGAGCCCTGGTCCTGATCTGCACCGCGGCGCGGGTCCCGGCGCCCGCGGCCTACCGCGACCGCGCGGCTACCGTCCGGGAGGCGGGAACCCCGGAGGCGGTGGCCGACGTGGTCCTCGCCCGCTGGTTCACCGCTCCTTACGCCGGTGCCCACCCCGAGCTCATGGCCAGCTTTCGAGCGATGATCGCCGCCACGCCGGCCGAGGGCTACGCCGGCTGCTGTGAGGCGATCGCCGGACTGGACCTTCGACCGATAATCGCAGGCATCACGGCACCGACGCTGGTCATCGCCGGAGCCCAGGATCTTGCCCTCCCGCCCGAACACGGGCGCGCCATCGCGCAGGCCGTGCCCGGTGCGCGCTTTGAGCTGCTCGAGCCCGCCGCCCACCTGGCCAGCGTCGAGCGGGCCGCTGAAGTCACCGAGCTGATCCACGACCATCTGGGAGGCAGCACATGACCCCGAGCGACGACGCCTACGAAGCCGGCCTGAAGATCCGGCGCGAGGTGCTGGGCGACGACCACGTCGACCGGGCCACCGACGGCGCCTCTGAGTTCACGGCTCCGTTTCAGGAGTTCATCACCCGGACCGCGTGGGGCGGGGCCTGGACTCGGGAGGGGCTGGACCGCCGCACCCGCAGCGTGATCACGCTGGCCGTGCTCACCGCGCTGGGGCGCGAAAACGAGATCGGGATGCACGTCCGCGGGGCGTTGCGCAATGGGCTCAGCCCCGATGAGATCCGCGAGGTCTTGATCCACACCGGGATCTACGCGGGGATCCCGGCCGCCAACGCCGCGTTCGCCCTCGCGCAGCGAGTGGTGGAGGAGGAGCAGTCGGGGTGAGGGCACAAGAACGACCTCGGGCGGGACCACTGTCCCGCCCGAAGGTCGTGTTGCTTACCGCTTGATGGCGTAAATCAGGCGGGGTACAGCTTGGTGATGTAGTTCAGGCTGGTTACGTCCTTGATCACCTGGGTACCGCCCTTGGGCTTGTCGTTGGCCTTATTGGGCGAGATGCCGAACTCGGTGCCGTGGGACAGCAGCCCGACCACGGACGCGTGGCGAGCCTCGATCGTGACAATCGACAGCGCCACCTTGAGGATGGCCGGATCGGAGATATTGAAGGCCTGGCCCGAATAGGCAGCCACACCCTCGTTCTCGAACGTGAACGCCGACTTCAAGAACGTGCTGATGTTCTTGGGGTCGCCGTGGTAGTTGAACTTCGGCTCCTTGAGCGCCTTGCTACCGAGCGCGGCCTTGAGCTCGGTGACATGCTTGCGCTCGTCATCGGTCACGGTCTTGAGGAACGTGCGCAGCTGGGCGTGGCTGTTACCGCGCATGAACCCGGTCTTGCGCTGATGATCGGATGCCTCGTTGTAGAAGTTACGCTCGAGGTACTCGAGGGTCAGCGCGAACCTGAGGATCGCTATGTCGCCGGTCCCGAACACCTTCGCCGGCGGCCGGTCGCCGTTGCTGACCTTCGCAAACGCGCTCGGAGCCAGCGCGCCGAGAATCGCGCCGCCCCCTACTACGGCACCGCCCGCCAGGCCGGCACGGCGCAGGAACTGTGAGCGCGTGTCGCCCTGAAGGGCGTCCATCGCTTCCGCCGCCGTTTCACGAATAGCACCGTCGACATCGATCGCTTCAAGATTCAGGTGAGTCATACAGACGTTTCCTCCTTGGAGGCTCACGGACCTTCGAGCCTCGTGGTCGTTATTTCCGGCCTTTCACAGTCGATACGGGTTACCCGACCGGGCGGATCACTATCGGCTACGGAAACCGCCCCTAAGGGGATCAAAACCGTGTGTCAGAAAAACGACGACGCGACTGAATCGTCGCCCGGGAGGCCCAGTTAGGCCGTAGCGGCGACGGCCGCGCTATGGTGCCGGCGGGACTTCACGGCCCATTGCGGCTTGGCGAGCAGCAGCTGCACGTCGCAGATCCGGCGCTCGGCGAAGCCACCCTCGCAGTAGGCGAGGTACAAGGTCCAGAGCCGCTGGAAGGCTCCGTCGTAGCCCAGCGCCGCCAGTTCCTCGGAGTGGGCGGCGAAGTTCGCGCGCCAGCGCCGGAGGGTCTCGACGTAACTGTCAGTGATGTCCTGCAGGCCCACGGTCTGCAGATCGGTCTGGCGAGCGACGTGGCGGGTCATCACCTCCATCGATGGCAGGGAGCCGCCGGGGAAGATGTACTCCTTGATGAATGACTTGGAGGCCTTCTCGACCTCGTAGGCGCGATCGTCGATCGTGATCGCCTGGAGCAGCATCGCGCCGTGCGGGGTCAGCAGCTCCGAGCACTTGGCAAAGAACCGGCCGATGTGCTGCCAGCCGACCGCCTCAATCATCTCGATCGAGACCAGCTTGTCGTAGCTCCCGGTCAAGTCGCGGTAGTCGCGCATGAGCACGGTGACCTTGTCGCTGAGGCCCGCCCGCCGGATCCGCTCCACGGCGTAGTCGTGCTGCTCGCGGGAGATCGTGGTGGTGGTGACCTGGCAGCCACGCGTACCGGCGGCGTGAAGGGCGAACCCACCCCAGCCGGTCCCGATCTCCAGCACGTGATCGTCGGGGCCGAGTTCGAGCTGATCGCAGACCCGCTCGAGCTTGGCCACCGAGGCCTCCTCGAGGGTCATGCCCTCCTGATCAAAGAGCGCGCACGAGTACATCATCGACGGGTCGAGCATGCGGGTGAAGAGCTCATTGCCGATGTCGTAGTGGTGGGCGATGTCGCGCCGGCTGCGCTGGCGGGTGCTGCGATTGAGCGTCGCGCGGACGCGCTGGCGCGGGGTCCAGAACGGAGCGGTGACCGATCGCACGCGGTCGATCAGGACGGCGTTGCGGGCCGCCAGGCGGATCACCGCGACCAGATCGGGTGAGTCCCACACTCCGTCGCGGTAGGACTCGGCGAGTCCGCGGCTGCCCTTCATCAGCATCCTGTAGAACTCGGGCGAGTGGAGGTTGATCGTGGCCGCCGGGTGACCAATGCCGAAGGTATGACGGCGGCCGTCCTCGACGACCGTGAGGCTGCCGACCCGGATCTGATCGAGCAGCAGCGACGCCGCCGAGCGCCAGAGTGCGATCGAGCGCGGTCTCATCCGGCGGCTCCCCCCGCCCGGGGATGGGGGTGCACGCGGGCGCCGGCCAGCTTGAGCCCGAGCGCGTGCCCGTAGATCAGCGCCAGCACCCGACCGGTGGCCAGCGGATAGCGGGCGGCCACGCGCGCCGCGCTGGCCCGGGTCAGCGGCACCCGCTGGAGGGCCAGCGTGGCGTCAAATACCGCCTTGCCCTCGCGCCGGCTCTCGATGTGGACCGAGAGGGTGCGGTCGGGCGACGTCGCACGCGCCTCATAAACGTGGTCCATCCCCATAAACGGCGACACGTGCAGCTCCTTGGCGAAGGTGCCCCGCAGCACGGCCTCGGGATCGGCGCCACCGCGCAGTAGGTAGGAGTGACGCTCGCCCCACGGTGTGTTGGTGACCTCGGCCAGTACGGCGTCAACGTGTTCGCCGCCCGCGTCCAGGCAGTAGTAGAAGCTGACCGGGTTAAAGCACAGTCCCCACGAGCGCAGTTGGGTGAGCACCCGGACCGGACCGCGGGGCCGCAGGCCGGAGAGCTCCTGGACCCGGTCGCGGACGGCCGTGGCCAGGGGCAGCGCGGGATCTCCCAGGTAGTCGCGGCGACGGAAGCGCAGCAACCCCGGCCGGGATTTGACCAGCCGACCGCTGAGAAGGCCATCGAGCTCGTCGAGATCGATGTAGGCGAGGGTCAGCCGGTTGCTGAACTCGTGGTTTGGCTCGTGGCGGCGATGACGGATCGTCCCGGCGTAGAGGCAACTGGCGGTCATAGCCGGGCTCCGAAGTGCGCGGCGACCCGCAGGGCGCTGGCCACGCCGTCCTCGTGAAAGCCCCAACCCCAGTACGCCCCGCAGAAGTGGGTGCGGGCCCGGGCACTGATTTCGGCGACCCGCTCCTGGGCTCGGACCCCGGCGCCGGTGAAGACCGGATGCGCGTAGCGGATGCGCCGGATCACGTGCTCGGGATCGATCTCGGCCGTGCGGTTGAGCGTCACGCAGAATTCCCGCTCGGCTTGGAGGGATTGCAAGCGGTTCATGTGGTAGGTGACCGTAGTGCGGCGATCCATGGGCTGGCGCAGGTGATAGTTCCAGCTCGCCCAGGCCCGGCGCCGGCGCGGGAGCATGCGCACGTCGGTGTGGAGTACGGCCTCGTTGGCCTGGTAGGGGATCGCGCCCAGAATCTCGTGCTCGCGGTCGCTGGCGTCGGCGAGCAGGCGCAGGGCCTGATCTGAGTGGGTGGCGAGCACGACTTCGTCGTAGCGCTCGGCTTCGCCGCCGCGCGGCGTGACCAGCACGAAGTCATCTCGACGGGTGACCCTCTGCACCGGGGTGCCAAGTCGCACGCGGCCCGAGAAACGGTCGAGGAGGGCCTCGACATAGCGGGCCGACCCCCCCGAGACGGTTCTCCAGCGGGGACGATTGCGGATGGCGAGCATGCCGTGATTGTCAAAGAACTCGACCATGAACCGGGCGGGGAAGCTCCACATCTGATGGGGATCGGCCGACCACACAGCTGAGGCCTGAGGGACGATCAGGCGATCGATGAACGGGCGCGAGAAGCGCTGCTGCTCGAGCCAGTGCCCAAGCGAGGGTCCCTCGTCGGAGCGCTGCAGGAGCATGCGCGCGGACCGGTTGAAGCGCACCAGGTCGGCCATCATGCGGTGAAACCAAGGCGTGACGAGGTGCGCGCGTTTGGCGAACAGGCCGTTGGGCGAGCTGCCGTTGTACTCGAAGTCGCCGCGCTCGTCGCTGACGCTGAAGCTCATCGTCGAGGGCTGCGAGGTGACGCCGAGTCGGGCCAGCAGCCGCTCGAAGTTCGGGTAGTTGCGGTCGTTGAAGACGATGAAGCCGGTGTCGACAGCATGCGTCTCGTTGAGCGTGTCGACCCGGATCGTGTTGGTGTGGCCGCCGAGGTAGTCCGCCGCCTCGAACAGCGTCACCTCATGCTCAGGGTTGAGCAGGTGGGCTGTTACGAGGCCGGACACCCCGGCGCCTACGATCGCGATTCTCATGTTGGGGCCTTGTTTCTACACGAGCACGGAATCCGGGCGGGGCGTACCCGCCCGGAGGTCGGCTCAGGCAGCCGGCCGGGCCGGCGTGTGGTCCGTGTGGGCGGTCAGTTCATCGACGCGCGGCGGCGCGTGCTCGGACCGGAGCTCGGCGACGTGATCATCGCCGCTCAGCGAGTCCTTGAAGCCGCGCAGGCCGGAGCCCAGGGACTTGCCCATCTCGGGCAGGCGCTTGGCGCCGAACACGAGGAGCACGACGAGCAGGATGATGGCGATGTGAAGGGGGTTCTCGAGTCCCATGTTTCGATCTCCGATCAGTTTGAAGTGCGACTACCGGTTTCTACGGTCGCCAGTCTGGATCGGATCACCCGGGCAGGCCGGGCCCGCCTCGGGCGGGAAACTCAGGTCAGCGCGGCGCGGATGACGGGCGCGTGCGTCGGCACCCGGCTGCCACCGGCCGGTTCCGGGGTGACCATCACTTGCGTGACCCCCTGCAGGCGGCCAGGGACATCGGCGTCGCCCGCACCCGATCTGTCCACGCTGAAGAGCGCGCCGGTCGGGATCGGCTTACCACCGGACCGCTGCAGCCAGACCTCGTAGATGTGGCCGGCGGGGGGCGCGGCGAAGTGGCTGACCACCAGCTCGGCATGACCTCCGGTAAGCCTCACCTGTGCGGTCCCCGGAGAGC
>JBOGYN010000363.1:0-21447 GCA_050696855.1 Solirubrobacteraceae bacterium
CCGAGCGCGGCGGAGTGACCGCGATCAGCGATGTCTTCCCGCTCGAGCTCATGCAGGCCATGTTCATCGGGATGGACCCGCCCAAGCACGACCGGCTGAAGATGCTCTTCCAGGCCGGCTTCACGCCCCGTCGTATCGCCGCCCACGAGCCGGCCATCCGCAAGATCGTCCACGACGTGCTGGACCGCCTCGAGGGCCGCGAGACGTGTGATCTGGTCAACGATGTCGCCCAGCCGATCGTCTCCCGCGTGATCGGCAGCTTCATGGGCATTCCGGCGCAGGACGACGCCGTCTGGGCCCGGCTGATGAACTCGGCGCTCGGCGCCGGGGACCCCGACCTCAACCCAAACGGGATCAAAGCCATCATCGAGCACGAGATCCCCGAGATCTTCGCCCGCTGCGCCACGATGATCGCCGAGCGCCGCGAGCACCCCACCGAAGACCTGACCAGCGTCCTCGTGCACGCCGAGATCGACGGCGCCAAGCTCGAGGAGCACGAGATCGTGATGGGTTTCTTCCTGCTCGTGGCGGCCGGCAACGACAGCACCAAGGCCACCTACTGCAGCGGCATGCGGGCCCTGATGGAGAACCCCGAGGAGCGCCGGCTGCTCCTCGAGGACCCGGGCCTGATCCCCAGCGCCGTCGAGGAATCGCTGCGGATGTTCCCCGCCTTCGCGCACTTCCGCCGCACGGCGACCCGTGATGTGGAGCTCGGCGGCCAGCAGATCCGCGAGGGCGAGAAGGTGGTCATGTGGTACGTCGCGTCCAATCGCGACGCGAGCCGTTACGAGGATCCCGACCGCTTCGACGTGCGCCGCAACCCCGAACACCAGGCCTTCGGCGCCGGTGGCCGGCACTTCTGTCTGGGAACAGCGCTGGCCCGCCTTGAACTCAACGTCATGCTCGAGGAGACGCTGGCGCGCTATCCCGAGATGGAGATGATCGGCCACCCGACCGTGGTCGAGTCCGGGTTCCTCAACCAGCTCAAGACGCTGCCGGTCCGGCTCGGCCCGCGCGCGGCCTGACCGGCTCGCCGGGGCGCCGCTCGCCCCCCGAGAGTCAGCGCCAGTCGGCCCAGGGCGATTCCCGCTCGACGGCCTCCTCGTCGCCTTTGATCACGTGCATGACGGCATTGATCAGAGCCAGGTGGGTGAATGCCTGGGGGAAGTTGCCCAGGTGGCGGCCCGTCTCGGGGTCGACCTCCTCGGCGTAGAGCCCGAGTGGGCTCGCGTAGCCGAGCAGCCGCTCGCACAGCGTGCGCGCCTGCTCGAGCTCATCGATCTCGCACAGCGCCGAAACCAACCAGAAGGAGCAGATCAAGAACGTCCCCTCGCGCCCGGGCAGGCCATCGTCGGTCTCCTCGGTGCGGTAGCGCAGGACCAGGCCCTGTTCGGTCAGCTCGTCGGCGATCGCGAACACGGTGGCCCGGATCCTGGGGTCGTCGGGGGGAAGGAAGCGCATCAGCGGCAGCAGCAACAGGGCGGCATCGAGGGCGTCGGTGTCGTAGTGCTGGACGAACACGCCGCGATCGTCGACGCCGTGCTCGCAGACGTCGGCGTGGATCTCGTTCGCCACCCCGCGCCAGCGCTCGGCTCGCTCGGCGTCCTCGCGCAGCTCAGCCAGCCGTGCCCCGCGGTCGCAGGCCACCCAGCAGAACACCTTCGACGAGGTGAAGTGCTTGGGGTCGCCGCGGACTTCCCAGATCCCGCGGTCGGGCTCGCGCCAGTTCTCGATCGCGCGCTCGACCTGGCGGGTGAGAATCTTCCAGACCCGGTCGTCCAGCGAGTCGCGCGAGCGGGTGTGCAGATAGACCGAGTCCAGCAGCGCCCCCCAGACGTCGTGCTGGTCCTGCTCGTAAGCCGCGTTGCCGATCCGCACCGGCCGGGCGTTCTCGTAGCCCTCGAGGTGATCGAGAACGTGCTCGTCGAGGTCTCGCTCGCCGCCCATCCCGTACATGACCTGGAGCTTCTCCTCCCCGGCGGCCACATCGGCGATGAAGTAGAAGAAGTCGTTGGCCTCCCACTCGAAGCCGAGTGAAAGCAGCGCCCACAGCATGAAGGTCGAGTCACGGATCCAGCTATAGCGGTAGTCCCAGTTGCGCTCCCCCTGCGGGGTCTCGGGCAGCGATGTGGTCGCCGCGGCCAGGAGTGCGCCCGTCGGCGAGTAGGTGAGGCCCTTCAGGGTGAGCGCGCTGCGCTGCAGGAAGGTCCGCCAGGGATGGTCGGGAAAGTTGCCGCGATCCAGCCAGTGCTGCCAGTGGTGGGCGGTCCACACCAGCCGCCCGTAGGCCTCCTTGATGTCCTGGGGTGCCGCGTGCTCACTCCAGGACAGCGCGCAGTAGACGAGTTCGCCCTCCTTCAGCAGGTGCCGCGCGGTGGCCCGAGAGCCCTCGAAGCCGAGCATCAGATCGGTGGTGAGCTTGAGTTCGACGCTGCCGTCGGCACTGGCCGCGATGCCCTCCCCGTAGCCCTCGCCGCTGTAGCTCCACTTCGCCGGATCGCGACCGTAGTCGAACTTCGGCTCGCAATCCAGGAGCAGCTGCACCTCGCCGTTGACGCACCGGACCGTCCGCAGAAGCACATGGTCAGCGTCGTAGTCGGTGGGGGCGCGCTTGTGGGTGTGCGAGCGATCGTTCTGGTGGTGCCACTGACCGATCAGGAGCACGTCGCGGACGATGATCCACCCCGAGCCCGTGCCCCAGCTGGTCTCGAGCACCATCGTGCCCGGCAGGTACCGGCGGGCCGCGGGGACGGTGACGCCGTCGGGACCGAGGCGAAAACAACCGGCGTCGCGATCGAGCATGGTCCCGAACAAACTCGGTGAGTCGACCCGCGGCAGGCACATCCACTCGACCGACCCGCTGGGGGCGACCAGGGCCACCGTCTCGCAGTCCGACAGGAACGCGTACTCGGCGATCGGTGGAAACGAGCTCTTGCGCGCTCCGCTGTCCGGCGCAGGCTGGCGCACCGGCTCGGTCGGAGCCGGGACGGGCGCGGCTTTCGGCTTGTCGTTGGCGGCGTCTTCGCGCACGCGCGCAGTATCCCCGCTCCCAGCCGGATGTCCAGCCCTGGCCGTGGAAATGCGCGGCTCGTCGGTAGCGCTCACCCGCCCGTGCGGAGCCGATCAGCCTCGTGCGGAGCCGATCAGCCTCTCGTGCGGAGCCGCTCAGCCGCCCATGCCGCCGAGGATCGAGAAGGGACGCCAGGGCCCGTCCTCGTACACGGCCCGGAGATTGCCCTCCACCGTCACCTCGCTGCCGGTCGGAGCCTCGGCCTCGAGTCGCTTCGCCAGCAGCGCAGCGCTGTCCTCGTCAAGCGCTCCCACCAGCACGGCGCGCCACCGGGAGATGACCGGGATCCCCTCGTCGCGCAGACGATCGGCGAGCGCGCTGGCATCTCCGTGCGAGGCGCATTTGACGCGGACCTCGAACTCGGGATAGCCCTGAGCGGTGGAATCGACGCGCTCCTGCTCGATCCGCTCGCGCCGTTCGGCGGCGCGGGCAGCGTCATTGTCGGGGAGCGGCAGATCGGCCTCCTCCCAGCGTTCGGCGGTGGGGTGCCAGTGGCGCAGCTCGACTTGCGCCGGCCAGCTGTGGTGCGCCGCCAGCGCCTCGATCATCGCGCTCGCGCGCTCGGCCCGCTCGCGGGTGTCGGTGTAACCGAAGACCTGTCCGCCGTCGGCGGACACGATCACGCGATCGTGCAGCGAACGCCCGCTGTCCTCCTCCTGAGTGTGGGCGCGCAGCTCGCTGGTCAGGTCGCTCGCGCGGCGTTCGTCGCCAAGGTCGATGCGCACACGCCAATCGTCGTTCATGGCCAGGACTCTACCGGCGGGCTCCTCACTCGGGCCCGACCTAGAATCCCCCCGTTGCGCAAGCTGCTCGCCGCCACCATGGCCGGAGCCCTCGCGCTCGCCGGAGCGTCGAGCGCGCCGGCCGCGCGGCCGGGGCAGATCGCCGAGCTCGGCCTCGGCGCCAGCGCAAAGGTGTACGTGTTCGGGTTGGCCACGGGCTCCGACGGCAACCTCTGGTTCGCCGACCTGGGGTGCTCGGGCATCGGCAGCTGTGCGCTGGGGCAGATCACGGCGAGCGGTCGCATCCGCCTCTTCACCCGCGGCCTGAACCCGGGCAGCGTCCCCTTCCAGGTCGTTCTCGGGCGCGACGGAGACATCTGGTTCACCGATCAGGGCACCCGGCCCGCGATCGGCCGGATCAGCCCGCAAGGGCGGATCGCCGAGTTCTCGCGCGGCTTGCGGCAGGGCAGCCAGCCGTTCGCGATCACGATGGGCCCCGGCCATGACCTGTGGTTCACCGATCAAGGGCCCCGCCCGGCGGTGGGCCGGGTTACCACGCACGGTCAGATCACCGAGTTCTCCCGGGGATTGGGACGCCGCAGCGTCCCGTTCGGAATCGCCGCCGGCCGGGGTGGGCGGCTCTGGTTCACCGACCGCGGCTGTTCGGGGAGTGGCCGGTGCGCACTCGGCACGGTCAGTGCCCGCGGCACGATCCACGAGCGGACCGCGGGGCTGCGCTCGGGCAGCCAGCCGCTGGGAATCGCGGCCGGCTTCGCGGGTCGGCTCTGGTTTGCCGACGCCTCGGGCGCGCTCGGTCAGGTCTCGGCCGGCGGCCGGATCAGCGAGCACGGGCTGCCTCGGGGCAGCTCCCCGGTCGCGGTCGGGGCGGGGCCCGATGGCGCGGCGTGGTTCACCGACGAGGGAACCACGCCCGGGATTGGCCGCATCGCCGCCAGCGGCGCGATCCAAGAGTTTCGGGCCGGCCTGGCGGGCGGCAGCGAACCGGCCCAGATCGTGCCCGCCCCGGACGGCGACATGTGGTTCACCGATGAGGGCGGCACTGCGGCGATTGGCCGGGTTTCGACCGGCGCCCCACCGGCGTTGGCCTCGGCCCCTGCTGTGACGGGGTCACCCCGGGTGGGTGCGAAGCTGCGCTGCCTTGGGGCCCGCTGGGCGCCGTGGTCCGGCCTGGCCCCCTCGACGAGCCGGTTGGGCTTCGATGGCTACGGGTGGCTGCGCGACCGGGCGCCGGTGCTGGGCCAGGGTGGACCCGAGTACCGCGTCACTGGCGCCGATCGGGGTCGGCGCATCGCCTGCCGGGCGACCGCCACCTACCCGACTCCCCTTCAGACCACCGCCGTGGCGGTGAGCCGCACGGTGACCGTTGGCGGCTGACCCCGTTCGTGCTCCGCCGCGCCTCAGATGGTGCCGGTGAGGACGAGCAGCCCGATGATCACGAGCACCAGTGCCGTGAAGGCGTTGCCCCACCGCTCGAGCCATTGACCGCGGATCTCGTAGCCGCCGCGGGTCGCGGCAAGCGTAAGTCCCACGATCGTCCCGATCGTGACGACGGCGAAGATCACCAGCGCCCCGATCGCCGTCCCGACGCCGGCGGCGGTTGCCGCGAGAAACACCGGCAGGATCGTCAGATCGGGCGAGGCCGCCGCGCCGAACGGGACCATCACCGCCGCAAGCCCACCCATACCGCGCGGTAACCCCGTTTCGTGGCCGTGGCCGTGGCCGTGGCCGTCGTCGTCCCCGTGGCCGTGCCCGTGGTCATGGTCGTGGTCATGCCCGTGGCCGTGGCCCGTGAGCTCGAGGACGGCGAACCCGATGCCGGTGGCGATCAGGATCCAGCCGATGATGGTGTCTTGCGCGCTCTGGATGGTCGAGCGGAACTGGAGGCCAACCGCGATGATGACCGCGCCGAGAATGATCGAGACCAGGACATGCGCGACGCCGGCCAGTCCGGAGAGGCGAGCCACTCGCGAGAGTGGGTAGCGCCGGGTGCGTCCGAGGAGAGCGAGCGGCACCCAGTGGTCCGGCAGGATGGCGTGCCCGAAGCCGACGCCCGCCGCGGCGGCGAGCAGTGCTGTCCCGTTGGTGGTCATGCTCGGAGCGCTTGGCCGGCGGGGCTGGCGGCGAGACCGAGCCGCAAATGCTCGGTGTGAGAGACCGCTTCGGTGAGCAGCGCCCGGACGTGGTCGTCGTGAAGCGCGTAGATGACCTGCCGGCCATCGCGCTCGCCGACCACGAGTCCGAGGTGACGCAGCACCCGGAGCTGTTGGGAGACAGCCGACTGCTCCATCTCGACCGAGCCGGCGAGCTCCCCCACCGAGCATGGGCCGGCGCCAAGGCGACTGAGGATCCGAACCCGGCTGGGAGCCGCGAGCGCCTGCATCGTCTCAGCCACTGACCGAGCAGTAGTGGCCGAGAGGAATGTCAGATCTGGATCAGCGCCATGGCTCATGCTCGTATCATTGCATGAGCGGACATTCAGGTGTTGCTGATCTGCCGGTCGGCGGCGCGCTCGGGGTCGGCTTCGAAGGCATGCCGGCAGTGGGTCGAGCAGAAGTAGTAGGTCTGGCCTCCGACTTGTTTAGTGACCGCCTTGTCGCGGTCGACCTTCATTCCGCACACGGGATCGGTTGCGCCGCGTCGCGCGGTGAGCCAGAACAGGGCGACGAAGATCACGATCCCGAGGACGTTGAGCGCGAGCTTGTAGTCGATCCGGATCGAGGTGAAGATGTCGGCTCGCGTCGGGCGCGGCCCGGTCGGGAACAGCCCCAGGGCGCTGAAGATGCCGTCGACGACGAGGGCTGCGATCACCATCGTCGCGAACATCAGGCCGGTGATCCGCACCGCGAACCTGGTGCCGTAGTACTTGCGGTAAATGGCCAGGATCGGCAGGACGATCAGATCGGCGAACAGGAACGCGAGCACGCCGGCGAACGAGATCCCTCCGGACCACAGCACCGCGGCGAGCGGGACATTGCCGACCGAGCACACAAAGCTGAGCACAGCGATGATCGGACCGATGATCACGTTCTCAATCGTCGGCAGCGGTCCCGGTGCGTGGCGGAGGAACAGGTGCTCAAAGAACCCGTTGCCGAACTGGGCGATGAACCCGGCGAGGAGGAATCCGGTCGTGATCTCCTTCCACAGCATCTGCCAGTCCCCGCGGAAATTGTGCGCAACGTCTGACCACGCCCGTACCGAGACCAGCCGTTCACGCCAGGAGAGCTGCTCGCCCGCCGCGTGATGCTGATGGCCAACGTCTGCCTGCGCGGCGTGCTCGCGGGCCTGATCCTCGAGCTGCCGACTGACGAACAGCCGGAGCAGCACGGTCATCAGCACAATCATCACGATCCCGCCGACGTACTCCGCGAGCGCGAACTGCCAGCCGATCAGCACCCAGAGCAGCAGCCCGAGCTCCCACACCAGATTGGTCGAGGCGAACTGGAAGGCCAGCGTGGAGGCGGTGCTCGCGCCCTTCTGAAAGAGCGACTTGGCGATCGCGATCGCCGCGTAGGAGCACGACGACGAAGCCGCGCCTAAGCCCGTCGCCCAGCCGACCGACCGGGCATCCGAGCCACTCATGAGCCCCTCGATCCGTTCGCGCGGCACCCACGCCTGCACGATCGCAGAGATCGCGAATCCAAGCACGAGCGCCCACCACACCTCCCACGCCATCAGGAACGAGTCCCTCAGGCCGTGCCAGATGACATTGAGAACACCCACGACCACCAGCCTAACAGATACCCCTAGGGGGTAGAGGTACCTGATATGCTTCCGGGTATGCCCAAGACTCAGGCTCCCACCAGGGGCTACACCGCCACCAAGGAGCAGCTGCTTGCGCGGCTGCGGAGGATCGAGGGTCAGATCCGCGGGATCGAGGGGATGGTCGAGGACAACCGATACTGCATCGACATCCTCACCCAGATCAGCGCCGCCCAAGCCGCGCTCGACAAGGTCGCGCTGGGACTGCTCGACGGGCACGCTCACACCTGCGTGATCGGCGCCGAACCGAGCCAGCAGGACGAGCGGACCGAAGAGATGATGGCCGCCGTAGGGCGCCTCATGAGACGCGGCTGACGACCACCCGACTCGGCGGGGCGGCTCCCGGCAGCCCGCGGGCCCGAGATCGGCGTACGTCATCATGAAAGCGCGATGAGCAGCGGACGAGGATTTGCGGCTTCCCACGGCGCCGGCGGCGTGGGGGGGAGGCGCGCCCTGCGGGGTGGCAGTGACAAGAAGCCGCCGCCCCTGATGGACCCCAGCCGCGAGCGCGACGGACACCGGATCCTGGCCTTGTTTAGGCCCTATCGGGCGCGCCTGGCCGTCGTGCTGTCGATGATCGTGTTCAGCGCCGGCCTCAGCATGGTCTCGCCCTTCCTGTTGCAGTCCGTGCTCGACGACGGGATCTTCCGCCACGAGACGACCCTGCTCTCAGAGCTAGTGGCGGGCATGATCGCGATCGCAATCGCGACCGCGGTCTTCTCGGTCTGGCAGACGTACTTGTCCAACTCGATCGGCCAGCGCGTCATGCATGACCTCCGCGCCGCCGTCTACCGGCACCTCCAGCGGATGTCGCTGGCCTTCTTCACGCGCACCCGCACGGGCGAGGTCCAGTCGCGCATCGCCAACGACATCGGCGGCCTGGAGAGCGTGGTCACCACCACCGCCACCACGATCGCCCAGAACGCGACCACGGTGATCGCCACCCTGGTCGCGATGTGCATACTCGATGTGCGCCTAGCCGTGCTCTCGCTGATCTTCGTGCCCCTGTTCGTGTGGCTGACCCGGCGGGTTGGCAAGGTGCGACGCAAGATCACCTCCGAGCAGCAGCGGCGCCTGGCCGACATGAGCGCGCTGGTCTCCGAGTCGCTATCGGTCTCGGGGATCATGCTCGGCAAGACGATGGGCCGCAGCGCTGACCTCGCCGGTCGCTTCACCGGGGAGTCCAAGGACATCGCCGACCTCGAAGTGCGCTCGCGGATGGCCGGGCGCTGGGTGATGTCGACCATCCAGATGACCTTCGCCATCCAGCCGGCGATCGTGTACTGGCTGGCCGGCCAGAGCTTCCTCGGCCACTCGATCACGATTGGCACCGTCGTCGCCTTCACGACCCTGCAGACGCGACTGCTGTTCCCGATCCAGTCGCTGCTCGGGGTGGGCGCCGACATCGAGGCTTCACTGGCCCTGTTTGACCGCATCTTCGAATACCTCGATCTCCCGGTGGACATCGTCGAGGCCGAGGATCCCGTCGAGCTCCGGGCCGAGGAGGTCCTGGGGGAGGTCCGTCTCGAGCACGTCTCCTTCCGCTACGGCACCGGCGAGGAGGACCCGTGGACGCTGCGCGACATCAACCTCGATGTACCCGCCGGCACGCGAACCGCGGTCGTCGGGGAGACCGGGTCGGGCAAGACCACGCTCGGGTATCTGGTCGCGCGCCTGTATGAGCCCCAGGAGGGTCGGGTGACGGTCGACGGCGTCGACGTGCGTGACGCCTCGCTGGACTCGCTGGCCGCGACCGTCGGGGTCGTCTCTCAGGAGACCTATCTCTTTCACGCCAGCGTCCGCGACAACCTGCGCTTCGCCCGGCCCGAGGCCACCGACGAAGAGATCGAGGACGCCGCCCGGACGGCTCGTATCCATACGCTGATCGCTTCGCTGCCCGACGGCTACGACACGATCGTCGGAGAGCGTGGCTATCGCTTCTCGGGGGGCGAGAAGCAGCGGATGGCGATCGCTCGTACCGTGCTGCGCAACCCCCCGGTCCTTGTTCTCGACGAAGCCACCAGCTCGCTGGACACCCAGACCGAGTACGCCGTCCAAGGCGAGCTCGAACGCCTCGCGGAAGGCCGGACCACCCTCACCATCGCCCACCGCCTGTCGACGATCCGCGACGCCGACCAGATCGTCGTCCTGGACAAGGGCAGGATCGTCGAGCGGGGCACCCACGACGAACTGCTCGAGCGGGGCGGCGCCTACGCGGCCCTGGTCGCCCGGGACGTAACCGAGCAGCCCGTCGAAGGAGTCTAGGTCGAGGGCGTGAAGAGCAGGCCCTTCCCGGTTTGAGCTGTGACCGCCCGCGCGAACGGGAATTCAGTGGTGCGTGAGGACGCGCGGCGCCACCGGCGTCGGCGCTTCGGTCTCAGGCGCCGCTTGGGTCTCGGGCGGCGTGTTGATCCGGGACCGCGGGTTGGTCTCGGGCCGCGCCCCGGCCGCGCCGCCGCGACGAGCGGCCCGCACCCAGCGCAACGACAACAGCATGGCCGCGCTCAGGCCGACCAGCGGCACGGCGTCGCTGGTGGCGGTCGAGAGTGAGGCCGCCACCGGGGCGCCGATCGTCTCGCCGATCGCATAGCCGAGGTTGATGATCGTCGTGACCAGGACGAGGGCCAGCCCGGCCCGCTCGGCCGAGTCGGTCATCAGCGAGACGGCGGGGATCATCAGGCCGGTCAGCGGACCACCGAGGACGATCACGCTCAGCGCCGCGGTTAGCGTCCAGCTGTGCGGCACGGGCAGCACGGCGATGAGCACAGCGCTGGCCAGCAGGCCGATGGCCATCGGGCGGGCGGCCCCATACCGGTCGGTGGTCCGTCCGACCAGCGGAGCCAGCCCGGCAGACAGCGCGGAGGCGAGCAGGAAGGTGGCCCCGATCGCGAGACCCGAGGCACCCAGGTGCGATAGCCGCAGCGGCAGCAGCGCGCTCGTGGCGCCGATTGTCATCGCCTCGAGCACGACCAGCCAGGAACCGAGCCTCAGACCGCGGCTGCGGAGCAGGGTGGCCAGGGGGGCCCGGGCGGGCTCGGCCTCGGGCTCGCGCACCGCTGGCTCAGGGTGCAGGCGCACCCAGAGGGCGAGCCCGAGCGAGATCACGCCCACGATCGAGAAGACCGGAGCGGTGCCGACAGCGACCGCGAACACGCCGAGAAGCGGTCCCAGCAGGGTGCCGAAGATGGCGGCGCCGATCACCGAAGCGACGACGGCCCCGCGGCGCTCGCGCGGCGCTACGGCGATCGCCCAGGTCAGGGCGCCGGCCCAGATGCTGCCGCAGGCTACGCCCTGGATCACGCGCAGGATGTCGAGCGCGACGAGATTGGCCGCAAACCCGAACGCGCCGACGGCGCCCGCGAACACGATCAAGCCGATCAGCGTGGTCCGGCGCACGCCCACCCGTGCGGCCAGCCATCCGCCGAGCAGCGAGCCGGGGATGACGCCGGCCGAATACGCGGCGGCAAGCACCCCGACGGCCGGCTTGGAGGCGCCGAGGGCGTGCGCATAGTGGGGGAGGACGGGCGTGACTGCCGCGTACAGAGAGGCTTCGAAAAGCAGCAGCACGCGCACGAGCGAGATCGCCGGCGCGGGACCCGCGCGGCGGTTCATGACGTCTCCAGCAGGGCCCGGGCCAGGCGACGCAGCCGGGAGGTGAGGCTGGTGCTCACGCCGGTGGCGAGCTGCTCGATCTGTAGCCCGTCGTAGGTGGCCATCAGCAACTGGGCGTCGGCGCGGGGCTGGCACGAGCCCGCCGCCGCGAGCATGGTCCCCAGCGCCTCGACGTAGGCCTCGCTCCAGCGCGTGGCCACCGCCTGCAGGGCGGGACGCCGGGCCGCCTCGATCAGCAGCGCATAGGAGGCGATGAACGAATGGCGGTTTCCCGGGCGGTCGGGGTCGATGGGCTCGAGGATCTGGGACGTGACGAGCTCGATCGGGTCCGACGGCGCGGCTCCGGCGTCGCTGACCAGGCTCCGCACGCGGGCGATGTCGCGCTCGGCGGCCAGCTCGATCGCGGCGGTCAGCAGGTGCTCCCGGGAGTCAAACCAGTAGGTCGTGGAGGCCAGGGGAAGATCGGCCGCCTCAGCCACCCGGCGGTGGGTCACGGCGTCGGCTCCGACCTCGGCCACGATCCGGAGCACCGCCTCGAGGAGCGCTTCGCGCCGCGCGGCCCCGCGCGGGCGAGCGGTGGCAGCGGTGGCAGCGGTGGCAGCGGTGGCAGCGGTGGCAGCGGTGGCAGCGGTGGCAGACATAACGGTACGAGTGTACCAAAGGCCGGTACATATGTACCGGTTTGCGGCCACGGCAAATCCGAGCGCCGCGGGGCGGACGCCCGGAGCGGCGTCGTCGGCGCCCGAGCGGGCGCTCGAGGCGCTTCTTCCAACCCATCGGACCGGCGGCCCGGGCTACCCACGGAGACCGCCCGGGCGAGCATGCAAAACGTGAAAAGCTTGGCGGCCGCCGCCAAGCTTTTCCGCTCGCGCAGGCCCAGGCCTCATTTTGCGCCAAACTCCCCGGCCCGGAGCAGGTTTTTCACACTTTGCAGGTCGGCGGAAGCGCGGCTGGGGCCCCCGCTGACGGTTGATCCAGCCGGGGCGCTGTTACACGGGGAGCTGGGCGAGCTTGGCCCGCGTGTTCTCGTCGGCCTGCGGCGAGTAGAGGATCAGCCGCTGTTCGGGAGACTCTTGGGGCTTGAAGACAGCGCGCGGCCCCAGCCTCAGCGGGCGGCGGGCTGGCTCTCTGGCTCGGGCATCGAGGGGAGATCAGGCCCGCCTCCGGCCGGACCCCGCTCGCCGCCCATCGCTCGGGCACTTTGGCCTTCGATGCTCAGGTGCGGCAGCACGCGGTCAAGCCAGGCCGGGATCTGCCAGTTGCGCTCGCCGAACAGGATCATCACCCCGGGAACCAGCACCGAGCGGACGATCACCGCGTCGAGCAGCACCGCGCCCGCCAAGCCGATCCCGAACAGCTCGATGATCCGCTCGCCGCCCAGGACGAAGGCGCCAAACACCAGCACCATGATGGCTGCCGCGGCGGTGATCGTGCGGCCGGTCGCCGCCAGGCCGTGGGTGACCGCGGCCGTGTTGTCGCGCCGGCGGTGCCATTCCTCGTAGACCCGGCTCATCAGGAACACCTCGTAGTCCATCGAGAGGCCGAACAGGATCGGGAACATGAGCACGGGCAGGAACGCCTCGATCGGGCCGGCCTTGTCGATCCCGAGCAGGGAGTCACCCCATCCGAACTGGAACACGGCGGTAACGACGCCGAACGCCGCGCCGGCCGAGAGCATGTTCATCACCGCGGCCGTCAGCGGAATCACAAGGCTGCGGAACACGGCCATCAGCAGCAGGAAGCTGAGCAGGACCACGACTCCGATGAACAGCGGCAACTTGGCGGAGAGGATGTGGCTGAAGTCATCGAAGATCGCCGTCGTTCCGCCGACCAGGACCGTCACGCCGGTGCCGCGGCTGGCGGCCGGCACGACCGTGCCGCGCACGTGGTGCAGCAGATCGGCCGTCGACGCGTCCTGGGGTGATCCCTTCGGATAGATGTCGGCGATCGCGACTGCGTCGTGCCCGCCCGTGCCGGGGATGAAGTGGGGGGCGGTCGAGCCAACCACGCCCGGGGTCTTGGCCACCGCCTGCTCGATGCGCACGAAGCTCGCGCGCTGCGCGGGCGAGCCGACCTGGGCGATCAGCTGCAACGGCCCGTTGTAGCCGGGCCCGAAGCCCTTGGCGAGCAGGTCATAGGCCTTGCGGGTCGTCGTACTGGCCGGGTCGCTGCCGGCGTCGGCGGAGCCGAGCCGCATCGAGAAGAAGGGAATCGCTAGCACCACCATGACCAGCGCGGCGATCGCCGCGAAGGCGGCCGGGCGCTTCTGCAGCGCCTGGGTCCAGCGCGCCCAGCGCGGCGACTCGTCGGTGATCCTGTGCTTGCCCTCGCGCAGGTCACGCCGCTCGCGCCGTCTAGGCACCAACCGGCCAGTCCAGCTGAGCAGGGCGGGGAGGAGGGTGAGCGCCGCGAGCACGGTGCAGGCGACGGCAATCGCCGCGGCCACCGCCACCCCGTACAGGAAGCTCACGCCGAGCGCGAACATGCCCAGCATGGCAATGCACACGATCACCCCCGCGAACAACACCGCCCGGCCTGAAGTGTCGAGCGACTCGACGACGGCGTCCTCACGAGACAGGCCGCGCAGCAGTCCCTGCCGGTAGCGGGTGACGATGAACAGCGCGTAGTCAACGCCGACCCCGAGGCCGATCAGCAGCGCCAGCTCGCTCGAGAACGAGGCCATGTTGAAGACGTGCGAGAACAGGCCGATGATCGCGATCGCGGTGCCCAACGAGAGGCCCGCGGTGAGCAGCGGCAGCACCATCGCCACCAGCGAGCCGAAGACGATGAAGAGCACGACCGCCGCGGCCAAAAAGCCAAACATGATCCCGCTCGACTGGTTGCTCTGGTTGCCGCTGCGGGCGATATTGCCCTCCACCTCGAACTGCACGCCGTTGCCTGACGCCGAGGTGATCTTGGTCACCAGAGCCTTGGCCGCCGTGGTGGTGATCTGGTTCTTGTTGGCGGCGTTGTCGAAGGTGATGTTGGCGAACGCGACCTGTCCCGACGGCGAGATCTGACGTGCGGCGCCGGGCGCGTACGGGGAGCTCACGCTGGAGACGTGGGGCTGCTTGGCCACGGTGGCGAACAGGGCCTGTGCGCGAGCGCGGACGGCGGGGTCCCTGACGGTGCCGGTCTTGACCCCGTACACGAGCTGATCGTTCTCGCCGGAGGCCCGCGGCGCGTTGCGCTCGAGCAGACGGATGGCGTCAAAGCTCTGGGTGTGGGGGAGGCTGAAGTTGTCGCTGAACGCGCTTCCGGCCGCCGAGTGCAGTGCCGTCAGCGCAACCACTCCCACGATCCAGGCGGCGATCGTCATCCATTTGTGTCTGAAGCACCAGCTGGCCAGCGTTCTCACGGCGTCTATCTCCGGTCTCGTTTCCTGCGGATTGAACACGCAGTCTTTGACAATTGGGTGAAAGCTTCGATATGCATCGCGTCTTGTCTGACTCGGTGAAGCCGTCAACCTCATCGCCGTGCAGCGCGGGCATCCTGCTTTACCGTCGCAGCGCAGGAGTGCTCGAGGTGCTCCTGGTCCATCCCGGCGGTCCGTTCTGGGCCAAGCGCGACGCGGGCGTTTGGTCAATCCCCAAAGGGGAGTATGACGCTGATGAAGAGCCCCTGCGAGCCGCCCGGCGAGAATTTGAAGAAGAGCTCGGCTCCCCGCCTCCCTCGGATGAGCCAAGCGACCTGGGGGAGATCCGCCAAAAGTCGGGCAAGCGGGTTCGTGCCTGGGCGCTGGCCGGCGACCTTGACGCGGACGCGATCGAGAGCAACCTGTTCACCATCGAGTGGCCGCCTCGCTCAGGTCGCCAGCACGAGTTCCCCGAGGTCGACCGGGCCCAGTGGTTCGGGCTGATCGAGGCGCGCACGAAGATCAACCCCGCGCAGGAGGCCCTGCTCGACCGGCTCGAGACCGAGCTCGGCTTCGTCGCCGGAGGAGCGCCGTGAGGAGCGCCGTGAGGGGCGCCGACGCGGTTCTCGACGAGCAAACAGCGTGAGCGGCTCGGACACGATCAGCCCCACCGCGCACTACACCGGCTACGTCTGGTCACGCAACGGCCTCTCGCACCCGGCCCTGGTCACCAACGAGGGGAGGCTGCTGTTCTCCTCGCTGGAGCCGGTGATGCTGGCCAGCCGCACGGTCGGCGGTCCAACGCTTCAGCACTACCTGCTCGCCCGCCATCTCGCGATCGACGCCCGGCTGAAGGCCGCGATCGAGTCTGATCAGGTGACCCAGGTGATCGAGGTGGCCGCCGGGCTCTCGCCGCGGGGCTGGCGCTTCGCGGCGCGCTACGGCGACCGGCTCACCTATATCGAGGCCGATCTGCCCGCGATGGCGGCGCGCAAGCGCCGCGCGCTTGAGCGCATGGGCTCGCTCGGCGAGCACCACCAGGTCCGGGACGTCGACGCGCTGCGCGACCAGGGTCCCCTCAGCCTGGGCGCGCTGGCCGGCGAGCTCGACTCCGGCGCCGGGTTGGCGATCATCACCGAGGGACTCCTCGGCTACGTGTCACCCACCGATCTCGAGGCCCTGTGGCGGCGCTTCGCCACCGTATTGGGTGGTTTCGTTGTCGGCCGCTACTTATCTGACCTGCACCTCGGGAGCGCCCAGACTCCCGAGGTCCGGGTGTTTCGCCTCCTACTGGCCGCGTTCGTGCGCGGCGGCGTCTACCTGCACTTCGCTGACGCGGCCGAGGCCGAGCGCCGGCTGCGCGAGGCCGGCTTTGCCACCGCGGCCGTGACCCCGGCCGATCGGGTGAACAGGGACTCGGCCGACGCACCGAAAAATCGGGGAGCACAGATGGCGCATATACTTGAGGCGTCAACCGAATGATGGAAGCCCACCCGATGATCGAAGCCACCCTTTACAACGACCCAGCCTGTCCCTGGGGATACTCCGCGAGCCCCGCCCTGCACGTGCTCGCCTGGCGCTACGGCGATCAGCTGAACTGGAAGCTGACCGTGATCGGGCTCACCGAGGATGCCTCCCAGTACGAGGCACGCGGCTACACACCGTTGCGCGGCGCGCTCGGCCAGCTGCACTTCCGCCGTTACGGGATGCCTTTTTCGCCGACCCCCAAGGAAAAGATCAGCGCCACAGCCCGCGGCTGCCGCGCGATCGTCGCCGCTCGGCTGGCCCGTCCCGGGAGCGAGTGGCGCGTGTTCCGCGCTCTGCAGCTGGCCAACTTCACGACCCCGCTGGTGCTCGAGGACGACGCCCAGCTCGAGGCGGCGCTCGCCGCCGTCCCCGGCATCGAGGCCCGGCGGCTGATCGCCAGCCTCGACTCGCCGGAGGTCACCGAGGCCTACGAGAGCGACCGAGCGGATTCGCGCTCGGCGGCCGGCTCACCGGCTGAGCTTCAGGGCAAGACGGCGACCAGCGACGGTCCGGTCCGCTTCACCGCTCCCTCGGTCGTGTTCAAGTCCAACGGCACCACCCTGGTCGCCGGGGGCTTTCAGCCCGTCGAGGCCTACGACGTCCTGATCGCCAACCTCGATCCGACGCTGGAGCGCCGACCCGCCCCGGACACCCCGGAGCCGCTGCTCCAGCGCTTCTCCGGCGGGCTGACCACCCAGGAGGTCGCTGCCCTGATGGCGGAGGGCAACGATGCCCCGGATCGCGAGGCCGCCGAGGCGGCCCTGATCAAGTTGGTCGCCGATGGCCGCGCCGTCCGCGAACCGCTCGGCGATGACGCTGTCTGGTGCCCGGCGGCGATCGCCGCGGTGATCGCCGCTTAGCTGACGAGAAACTCCTTAGCAAGGCCAGCTGGCCACCATTCGAAGGGATATGCACAAGCGGCGACGTCCCGGCGAAGCGCGCTTGCGGCGGAGCGTCCGCCTCGACAGATTACTGACGTGTCGAGGTGGATCATCGCCGAGAGCGTCGGGACAATTCTCCACCCCCGCCCGGCGCGGAGATAGAGTCATTACGTGGCCGATACCGCTGGGGTCGCGCCGGATCAGATCCACGAGTTGCCCGATGGTCGGTCGCTGGCCTGGTGCGAGTACGGAAGGCCAGATGGCGGCCCGATCCTCTATTTCCACGGGATTCCTGGGTCACGTATCGACGGTCGCCTCGTGGCCGACGTGACCGCAGAGGCCGGTGTGCGCGTGATCTCGCCCGACCGGCCGGGGTTTGGACTTTCCACTCCTCAAGCGGGGAAGCGCTCGTATTTCGGCTGGGCACGTGACGTCGAGAGTCTGGCTGACGCGCTCGGGATTGAGCGCTTTGCGATTGTCGGCTACTCCGCCGGTGGTCCGTACGCGCTCGCGACGGCGGTCGCGCTCGGTGACCGGGTCACGCAAGTGGCGATTGTCAGCGGCGTGGCGCCGGCCGAGATGCCTGGCTATCGCAAGGGCACCACGGTCACTGATCGCGCGATGCTGCCTCTCGCTCAGCGAGTACCTCGGCTCGCACGCGTTCTCATGGCTCGGGCGCTCAAGCAGGCCAGAAACGACCCCGAGCGCTTTGCCAAGGGCGTAAACCGTGATTTCTCGGCGGACGCCGACCAGCGGATCCTGGCCGGCGGCTTTCGAGCCGTACTCCCGGGACTGTTCGTGGAAGCCGGGCGCGGCGGCCCGGCGGGCATTGTCGAGGACTTCGCCGTCTGGGCGCGTCCCTCGGGCCTCGCGCTGAACCAGATCAGGACCTCCGTACGACTCTGGCACGGCGAGGAGGATCGGACGATTTCAATGTCTCACAGCCGCTGGGTTGCGTCGCAGATACCGGGCGCCCAACTTACGGCCTGGCCCGGAGCCGGGCACCTGCATACACCCGAACGGTGGGCCGAGGTCTTCAGCGCAGCTCAGCCAGCCGCTTGAGCTCGTCGTTCTGATCGGGATTGAAGATCTTTCCGTGGGCGCTCAGTCCGGCTTGCCCTCGACAACATCTGCGCGTGTCAGGGATCAACATCACGACCGGCGCGGGGCGCTGGGAGAACCGCTACGGCTATGTGACCTTGATCGAGAAGGGCCGGCTCGTGCGTCTAGAGCGCTACGAGCCCGAGGCAAGCGACGCGATGCTCGCCCGCTACGAGCATCCGACCGCCTTCGTAGGAGCACACGCTGCCGACCCCGAACTCGAATACCCGCCCCCGTCGCGCGCGTGACCGATCCAGGTCTGACGAACAGCGATGACGCGCTCGTCGCAGGCCAGCACCTCATCGATTTCCAGGCGCAGGTCCAAGGACCCGTCGAACCCAGACTGCGCGAGCGCCGCCATGGCATCCTGGCCCCGCACCGGGCAACGCATCAGCTCTGCGGCTGGCGTGGCGGGCCTCACGCCGACCGAGCGTGGCGTTGCCGAGGCAGCCGCCGAAGGGCTCACCAACTCCGCCATCGCCGCACGTCTGTTCATGTCGCATGCCACCGTCAAGGCTCATCTCGCCCACTCCTACAAGAAGCTCGGCGTAGCCAATCGCCTGCAGTTGGCCACCCTCGTACGGGAGCACACGCCACCTCGTGACGCTGCGTCGCCTCACGCCAGCCACGCAGACGAGTGAGCGGTGCACACCCCGTGCTCTCCGGTCAGGCGGCGTAGTCGCCGTTCGGCTCGCTCACGCCGACAACCGCGAGTAGCTCCCACTCGTCGGGGACGCCCTTAAGGCTGTGGATGCCACGGCTGGAGAAGGTGTAGTTGGAGCCGACCACCAGGTCCTTGACTGTGCGCGTGACGAGGATCTCATCTGGACTGGCGATCGCATTCACGCGCGCTGCGATGTGGACCCCGATGCCCGACGCATCGTCACCGCGGAGTTCGATCTCCCCGGTGTGAACGCCGGCACGGATCGCGATCCCCTCGGTGGCGAGGCCCCTTATGAGTGTGTCGGCGCACTGGACCGCCCGCCCGGGCGCGTCGAACGTCGCGAGCACGCCGTCGCCCGTTTCCTTGATGAACCGCCCCCCGAGGTCAGCGACCGCGCTACGGGACAGCTCATCATGGCGATCGAGCAGCCCTCGCCAGGCCGCGTCTCCGAGCCTCGCTGACGTGGTCGTCGAATCGACAATGTCGGTGAACAAGACGGTCGCCAGGACCCGCTTGGCCGGCTCGGGCGCGGGCCGCCGGCCGGTCAGGAACGCCTCGAGCAGCTCGAGCACCGCGTCCTGGCCGCCCCATTGGGGCGCGTGGTCACACCCCTCAAGCTCAACCAGTCGTGCCCCCGGGATCAGCTCGGCCAGCTCACGGCCAAAGGAGACGCGCACGAGACGGTCACCCGTGCGATGCATGACAAGCGTCGGGCATTGGATCGAGCCGAGCACCGGTCGGACATCCATCTCACGGATCCATCGCCAGGCGGCTAGCAGCCCTCCCGGAGTCGAAGACTGGCGCTCCCAATGATTTGCCCACCCCAGGAAAGCTCGATCACCCAGCTTGCTCGGCGCGATCGCCTGAACACTGATGGTCTCGGGGGTGCCCCAAGTCGCCGCCCATCTCTCCATGAAGGCATCCCCCCGTGCGACGTCAATGCGGGCGAAGGAGCCGAAGAGGACCAGGTGGCTGACGCGCCCCGGGTAGGTGGCGGCATACATCGCCGCCGTCGAGCCCCCTTCCGAGACGCCGCCCAGCGCGGCCCGCTCGCACCCGGCGGCGTCGAGCACCGCCGTCAGGTCGTCGAGCCGCTCGTCCAGCGTCGGGACGCCGGCGTCACGGTCCGATAAACCCTGGCCGCGCTTGTCGTACACAACGAACCGGCAGAACGATGCGATCCGCGAAAGATATCGCCGACCTTCGGGGTTCTCCCAGGACACCTCGACGTTATTCACGATGCCAGGCAGTCCCACGAAGGTGACTTCACCCTCGCCGAACACCTGATAGGCGATGTGCACATCACCGTTGCGCGCGTAGCGCGTCTCGGGCACCCAGCTCGATGTAGCCCCGATCCCCACGATGAACGAAAGATAGTGCCCCGTGAAGCTCCCCCCGGTCAGCGGAGTGACGGGTCCCGGGGGGAGTGATGTTTGGACGCGGCCCCGTCGCGGGCGCCCGCGGGCGCCAGTTCAGACCGTTGGCGTTGGGCGATGCCGGTCAGGGTCTCGTGGACGATCCGGGCGGCGACCAGGGCGGTGATATCGCTTGAGCCGACGCCGGTGGGGATGACCTCGACGACGTCCAGGCCGACGAGTCGGAGCTGGCTGGCCAGCGTTCGACAGGCCCACAGGAGCTCGACTGACGTCATGCCGCCCGGCTCGGGCGTGCCGGTGCCGGGTGCGAACGCGGGGTCGAGTACGTCAACGTCGACCGAGAGGAAGCACGGGCGATCGCCCATCACGCTGATCACCTGACGCACGACATCGGTGATCCCGCGCTCGCGGATGTCGTGCATGAACAGTGAGGTGATGCCCTGCTCGCGCTGCCAGTCAAAGGCTTCCTCGCCGGGCCAGTATCCGCGCAACCCGACCTGGACGTAATGCGCAGGGTCGACCTGGCCGTCGGTTACGAGTCGGTACATCGGTGTGCCGTGGGACAGGGCGACGCCGAAGACGGTGCTGCCCGTATCGGTGTGGGTATCGAAATGGACCAGGCCGACGGGCCCGTGGTGCGCGGCGCAGGCGCGGATGTCCGGCTCGGCGATCGAGTGATCGCCACCGAGGATGATCGGGATCGCCCCGGCCGCCAGTACCTGATCCACGGTCTGCTGGATCGCGGCGTGCGAGCGGACTGGGTCACCCGGGAGCACGGGTGCGTCACCGAAGTCGACGACGCGCAATTCGGCGTAGGGGTCAAGGCCCGCTTCGAGGTGGCGCCCCGGCTGGATGCTGGCGCCGCGGATGGCCCGGGGCCCGAGTCGCGTTCCCGGGTGGTCAGAGACGAGGTCGTCCATCGGCGCTCCGACAATCGCGACGTCGACGCCGGCCAGTTCCGCGGGGTCTTCTGTGTAGGGCAGCGCTGAGTAGGTGAGCAGGCCCGCGTAGTCGGGCTTCTCGCCGAACGCCGCCCAGCGAGACATGGGGTTGATCATTGGCTCCTCCGAACGGTTCTCGGTGTGGTCATGGGTGGTGTATGAGGTCGGCCCGGCTGTCCCCTTGACAGGTGAGGCTGATGGACGGGGGCCAGCTCCAGGGCGTTGGCCGCCGCGACCTCGGGGCGGCGACGGAAGTACCCGCCCCGGTAAGCGGCGTAGGACGGGATCATGAGCACGAGCCCGAGCAGCACGGCGCCGATTCCGATCACGATCGGGACCTGGACGCCCAACAGCGGCGGCGAAGCGCCGGTGCCGCTCTGGCTGTAGTTCAGGTACGCGCGCACGAACACAAACCCGA
>JBOGYN010000364.1:0-2411 GCA_050696855.1 Solirubrobacteraceae bacterium
GTTCTGGGGCAAGGAGTTCAACCCCGCCGTCATCGACGAGCTCGCGGCGCCGGACATCCGTTTCGAGTACTCCCTTCACGCTCCGTTACGCGGGCGGGACGCCGTCCGCCAGTTCGCCGATGCCTTCCGAGGCGCTTTTCCCGACCTCGGTTTCGAAGGCACTGCCGACCTCATCGCCGAGGGCGACTATGTCGTCGGCCAGTGGATCGGCGGCGGCACCCACACCGGCTGGCCCATGACCGACCTCCCCCTCGGAGGCCTGCCCACTCCGAACACCGGCAAGACCATGCGATTCACCGGCACCACCATCCTCAAGGTCGAGAACGGCCTCATCACCGAAGAGGTTGGACTCGACGACGGCGTCGCCGTCCTTCGCCAGCTCGGTCTCATCGACCAGAGCTAGCGCACCGCGCGGCGTGCGGGCCGCGCCTCCCCCGACGTGGCCCGCACGCCCAACCCGGAAGTCGCACTTCAGCGCCGGCCACTTGGCCCGCCGGCACATAGGCAGGGTCGCCCGGAATCCACGCAAGCCTCCACGACGGGATCGACTGCCGCGGGGCCAGACATCCGCACGTCAGAGAGCAGCCTCACTGGCGCGGTCGCGATCTCGCCGGAGCACCCATATTGCCGACCCCGAGGCGCGTACGGACGGCGACGCCGCAGCTGAGATCCGATCAGGACCACGTCGGCAGCAGCTGCCGGGTCACTGGCACGCAGCTTGTCAGCATCGACGAGCTGGTCATCGAGACCGTCAACGCCCAGCGGGCTGAGCAGGATCTGATCGGCGACGCGGACCCAGTTCGGTGGAGCTGCCGTTACACCAGGCAGCGGTGCGCCGGTACAGAATGTCGCAGCGGTTTCCCGCGACATCCACGTGCTGTCAAGACGGGCACTGCTTAAGAGCATTGAACATGGACACATCGCATCGTGGTAGAAACGCTTGCTGCCCGTGATGGGGCAGGATCTCTGGTTAATGAGGATCACGGCGGAGGCGCGCCGCGCATGTCGAAGAACGTCCAGTCGTGCCGAAGAGCGTGCATATCGGGTCTGACGAAATGCGCCAGCGGTATCGGCGGCCGGCTGGTGGCCGGTCGCCGATACCGGTCAGGTCAGGCCGGTGGCGTGAGGGCCCGGCCGAAATGGCGGGCGAAGAACCGGACCGCGCTGTCGGCCTCGAACCTGGGCAGCTCTTTATGCGTGCCCGCGTTGGCGTGCAAGGTCTTTTCCTTCGAGGCGAAGGCGTCGAACAACGCGAGACCGGATTGGCGATCGATGTGCTCGTCGTCCCACTGGAGCACGAACTCGACCGGTACGGTGATCTGCCTCGCCGCCTCGGCCAGGGACTCGTGCCAGAAGACACCGAAGACCGCGGCGGTGATCCTGGGTTCGACCGCCGTCAACGGCACCCCGATCGCGGTGCCCATGCTCACGCCGAAGTACCCGACCGGCCCGTCGGCGCCGATCTCCGGCAGGTCCTGGAGGGCGTCGAGGGTCGCCTGCCATTCCGGCACGGCACGCTCCGCCAGGTCGGCGTTGTACCGGACGACGATCGGGCCGACCGGCTCGCCCGCCGCCATCGCCTGCTGTAGCGCGGCGATCTCCCGCTCATCGTGCGCCGTGCGTGGCCGGCCGCCGTGACCGGGCGCGTCGATGGCGGCGACGGTGAAACCGCAGCCGGTCACGAAGCGGTGTGCACGGCCCACCATTCCCGGTGCTCTCTTGTCTCGGCCGCCACCGTGACCCATCAGCACCAGGGGCGCGCGATCGGAGCCGGATGCGGGCGACCAGAGCACCCCGGTGACCTCACCCACAGTGAAGTCGCGTTCGACGACACCGTTCGACGATGTCTCCGCAGTGAAATGCGCAGAATGCATAGGTTGTTGCCTTCCCGGGAGTGCCTTGTTGTTGAGGCGCTCCCGGCGACACCTACGTCAATCGCCCGACCGTGACGAACAGGGGGAGCACCCACATCGATACAGCGTTCATGGGTCTCACCTCCTGGTGCGATGTCACGGTCTGCCGCACGCTACCCGCCGAACGTCATCCCACCCAACCCCTTTTCCTGCCGACCAACTGTGGTTCCGGCCAAGTTCCAGCGTGGGCGACAGTGTCCGGTGCGCCCGGCCGTGGTCGGGGTCGACGAACTGCCTCAGATCAGTGGTAGGAGCCATCACTCGTCGTCGGCGTCCGGGTCGCGCAGCGGGCGGTGCGAGCGGGACCGCCGCCCGGACCTCCGGGTGGCGGTGGGCAGCCAATGCACTCACAAGGCCGCTGACCGCGCGCGACAGACAACGAGAACCCAGCGAGTGAGTCGGCGGGGCGTGCCTGCCGCTGCAGCTATCCCGCTACAGTGACAAACACGCCGAAATGACCAGCGAAGAACCGTAAAACCGCTGGTCAGGACGGCGCAG
>JBOGYN010000365.1:0-6246 GCA_050696855.1 Solirubrobacteraceae bacterium
AGACTGGACTGTCCACAAGGGCCTGCGGCTCGTCGTGGTCTTCGAGGGCCGCGACACTGCCGGGAAGGGCGGGACGATCAAGCGGATCATCGCGAAGACGAACCCGCGTTGGGTGCGGACCGTCGCACTGGGCACGCCGACCGATCGCGAGCGGACGCAGTGGTACTTCCAGCGCTACATCGCTCATCTCCCCGCCGCCGGCGAGATCGTCCTGTTTGACCGGAGTTGGTACAACCGCGCCGGCGTCGAGCGGGTCATGGGCTTCTGCACGCAGGACGAGTACGACGAGTTCATGCGCACGTGCCCGCAGTTCGAGCGGGAGCTGCTGCGCTCGGGGATCATCCTGATCAAATACTGGCTGTCGGTGAGTGACGACGAGCAGGAGCGCCGCTTCAAGGCGCGGCTGAACGACCCTGCGAAGCAGTGGAAGCTGAGCGGCATGGACCTCGAGGCGCGCCGACGCTGGGTCGACTACGCCGAGGCGAAGGACGACATGTTCGCCTACACCGACACGCAGGAGTCGCCGTGGTACGTGGTCGAGGCCGACGACAAACGCACCTTGCGGCTGAACCTAATGAGCCACCTGCTCAGCCTGATCCGCTACCAGGACATCCCGCGCACGAAGATCAAGCTCCCGCCGCGCCAAAGTCGGGCCTACGTTCGCCCGCCCCAGGCCGAGCAGAACTATGTCCCGGCGGCATATCAGGTCGATTAGTCGTCGCGACGGTCGGAGTGGACCACGTGCAGCTCCGAGGTCCGGGCGCCTTGCGTTGACCGGCCTCGATCCCGACGGGCCCCCCGCGCTCGTGCGCTTCGACTCGTCGCTCTCGCGGCGGGGGCCGCCCCGTCGATGCCTCAGTCGTGCCGGGTGGGATCGTTGGGCGACGCCAGCGCCCACCCGGCTGGACGGCGTTCGTCGGGGAGTTCGGGCGCGGTTGAGTCACGGAGCTCAGCGTCGAGCACGAGGGTGGGGAGGGAAGCTGAGTGAAGACGCGGCTCAAACCGGTGCGCCGAGTCAACGGCCGACAACGCGCGTCCTCGTCCACGGGCCTTCCTGTCCGTGAACCGCTCGAGTTCAGCGTGAGGTGGGGGCCACCCCGCCCGTACGGCCGAGGCCGGCTAAGGCGGGTCCGTCCGACGCAGAATCGGCCAGCGCTCCCGACTCGACCGCGCGGTCACCCGCCTCGTGATGGGGTCGCGACGCCGTCCCTGGCTCGGCGGCGGCACCTCCGGCGCCGCCCAAACCGAGTGCCGGAGCGTCACGCCGCCGTGCGGCGGGGATACCGCCTCGGCCGCTCGTAGTTGAGCGGTGCGCGGGCGCCTGCTGGCAGGCCGGACACGGACGGGGTTGGCTTCAGAGAGCGCAGGATGAGAGCCCGGCGGGCTTGAAGCTCCTGCGGAGTGATCCCGAGCCGTTCGGCGATGATTCCCGGTGAGACCCCATGCAGGAGCATCCCGAAGATGGCCTGGTCTCGGGGCTCAAGCCGTGAGCGCATCACGTGTGCCACGGACTGACTGATCGCGGGGAGGTTTGGGTGGCCGTTCGCCACGCGCCTGACCGCGTGACAGAGCTCGTCTCCGAGCTCGTGCTTGCCGAGCAGTCCGTCGGCGCCGGCGACGAGGGCGGTGATGGCCAGGGCTCCGTCGGCGAACGCGGAGTAGACAAGCGCGCGCGCGGTCGGCTGAACCCGCTTGAGGTGGGCGATCAGCGTCAATCCGTCGCGTCCCTCGCCAAGGTGGAAGTCGACGATTGCGAGGTCTATGGGGCGCTCCAGCTGCTCGAGCGCCTCGGCGAAGCTGCGTGCCTCGGCCACCACGCTCATATCCGGCTGGTCATCGATCAGCGCCCGCACGCCGATGCGGACGGCGGGGTGGTCGTCGACGAGCAGGATGCGGATGGCCGCGCGACCGGCGGCGTCCGGCTGGGTTCTGGGGTACGAGGGCTGGGGTGAGAGGGTGATGGTCATCGAGGGCTCCTCTGTGCGTGTGTCAATAAGGCCAGCTTCGCTGGGCGGAGGGGTGCTCACAATGGGGCTGAACCCCCATCCCCGGCGACCGGGCGGGTAAGGGCCTACACCACGCCGTGGGCGAGCATCGCCTCGGCGACGCGCTGAAAGCCGGTGATGTTCGCGTCGGCGAGGGTGTCGTGCATCTCGACCACGTTTGACATGCGTCGAGGGTCTCACCGACGGTGCGACGGATGTATGGGTGTCGGTGCCCATCTCGGACGGCGGGCCTTGACAGCGGCTGGCACCGAGGTCCGGTAGCCACAGGTCGCGCGGCGCCGAATCGGTGTTGATCCCTACGTTGCGCGCCGCGCCCACGTGCCACCGTGAGAGGCGACGACTCAGGACGCCCAGCTGATGCTTGCTGTCGGCGCGGTGCTCGCAGCCGGCGTCGCGGCCGCGGGACTGGCCGCCCGTCTGCGGCTTCCAGCACTGGCCCTGTTCGCCGGGCTGGGCATGCTGGTAGGCAGCCACGGCCTCGCGTGGGTCGCATACGACGACCACCGGCTCGCGCGCTGTGCGGCCGGTGCCGGCGCCGGCGCTGCTGTAGGCGGTGATCGGCACGATGATGAGCGCGGCGATCGTCGGCCTCGCCGCCGGCGCGCTGTTCGATTTCTCGCTTCTGGAGGGCCTGCTGCTGGGCGCGATCCTCGCCGCGACCGACGGGGCGTGGTTGTGATCGCCTGATCACCAAGCCCCAGCACGATGCTCGGAGCACGAGTCGCGTTCCTGGCTGGCGAGCTCGCAGTTGGTATGGCGGTCGGCGCGGCCGGGGCCCTGCTCCTCGCGCGTGGCGCGTGGCACGCGCACCGGCTCTCGAACGGACTCTTCGCCGGACTGCGCGTGATCTCAAGCCAATTCGGCCCGATCGCCGTCAAGGCCGTGCTGCTCGCGGCCCTCGTCGCGCGACTGATCGCGTCCACGCTGGCGACGTCCGGAGCGTGCGCTGCTGGCATGCGCGGGGCTGCGGGGCGCGGTGCCGTGATCCTGGCCACGTTCGCGGTCATCGACGAGGTCCCGCGCGGCGTCGAGCTAGTCAACACCGCGTTCTTCGCCGTCCGGCTCTCGGCTGCCCTGCAGGGAGCCGCGGTTCAGACGCTGGCGGCGCGATTCTGGTCGCAGGGAAAAGAGCGCCTGGAGGGCGAGCGCCCACTGGCCGTCCGGCCCGGGCGGCCCGCGGCTGCACCGTCAGGCGACGCACGGGCCCGGACCGGGAGTCCATCGGTCTGGACCCAAGGCGTTGACGCGCCGAGCGCACGCCGGGACGTCCGGCGGGCATAATGGGAGCTGAGATGTCCGTACTCTGCAAGGACCTCACGCTCGTGGTCGGCTACGACGGCTCAGATGCCGCCCGGCAGGCCCTCGCGCGAGCGCGTCAGCTGGCCGCGGAGTCCTCGACGATCATCGTCGTAGCGGTCGCGGCCTACGTCCACTCAGCCGGCTTGGCGCTCGACTTGTCGGCCGAGCCGTTCGACGCAGAGCGGATCTTGGACAAAGCTCGCGAGCGGCTCGGCGAGCTTCAGGGTCAGACCGTTGAGACAAGAGCACAAGCGGGCGACCCGGCGGTCGTGTTGGTCGACATCCGGCGAGGCGGCGACTTTGTCGCCCGCACCCTACGGCGCTCGCTGGCTGAGCGAATTGTTCAGCACGCGCCCTGCGACGTACTGGTCGTCGCATGAGAGGGGACGAATTTCCCCGTTCGCTGGTCGTCTTCGCTCCGTCCCCGGTTTTGACGATAACCGTCGAGGCAAGGTCCGATGGCGGATCGGATATCCACTTGCACGCCGGGGGACAGGGGTTCTGGGTCGCAAGGATGGCCGTCTCGCTCGGCACCGAGGTCCGCCTATGCTGCGCGCTCGGAGGCGAGACGGGGAAGGTCCTGCGGACGCTGATCGTCAACGAGCTGTACGGCATCACCGTGGCCAGCGGCCTCGACGCGGATGTCACGCTGCTGTGCGGAGTTCAGCCCAAGCAGATCCTCGATGCCGACGTCTACCGGAGGCTGGCCGGCGACCTCCGCGTCAACGGCCGAACCGTCATCGCTGACCTCACGGGCGCGCCCCTGGTGGCGGCGCTCGCTGGCGGCCTCACCGTGCTCAAGCTCAGCCACGAGGAGCTGCTCGCCGAAGGACGGACGGCGAGCGACGAGGTGCGTGACCTACTCGAGGGGATGCGGAAGCTGAGCCGAGCCGGTGCCGAGAGCGTGCTGCTTTCACGCGGGCCCGCCCCGGCACTCGTCTTAGACGGTGAGCACGAGCCGCCGAGGTTTCTCGAGCTCTCCGGGCCACGGTTTGAGGCGGCCGATCCCACCGGGTCGGGAGACTCGATGTTCGCCGCGCTCGGTGTCGGGCTCGCTGCGGGGAGTGGCCTGGTGGACGCGCTGAAAGTCGCGGTCGCCGCGGGCGCACTCAACGCGACCCGACGAGGCCTGGGGACCGGGACACGTGATGAGATCCAGCGGCTGAGTCGGCATGTCGACGCGCACCCACTGGCTGAGTCAGGCCTAGGCGACTAAGGGGAGTAGTCATGTTCGAGAAGATAATCGTGGGATTCGACGGCACCGATACCGGTCATGACGGGCTTGCCCTCGCGATGGGGCTGGCGAAGGCATTCGGCAGTCAGGTGGCCGTCGTGTACGTCTATGACGAGGAACTGAGCGCCGTGTCAAGAGAAGCGGCCCGTGAGCTCGCCGAGCACGCTGACGCGGTGCTCGCCGGCGCCCGGGAGCTGGTGAGCCAGGTGCTGACGGTCAGCTTCTGCGTAGTGCCGGCGAGCTCGCCCGCGCGTGGCCTGCACGACCTGGCCCGCAACGAGCGGACCGATCTGATCGTGCTCGGGTCCAGACGGCTGGGGCCGTGGACGAAGGCGGCACTCGGTGGCGTCAGCGAGAACGTGATGCGCGCGGCTCCGTGCGCGGTCGCGGTAGCACCACGCGGCTATCGCAACGACGGCGGCTTCGTGCCGCAGACGATCGGAGTCGGTTGGATCGCGACCGATGAGGGCAACCACGCCTTGGAGGTCGCATGCCGGATCGCGCTTGCCACCGGCGGAGGCGTCGAACTGGTCACGACCACGTCGGCTGTCCAGACCGTGGATGGCCTCGCGAGCCGGGCGCGCGCCGCGGCCGGCGCCGCGGTGGCGGAGCTCGAGGCCGAGGTAGCCGTTGCGGTGCACGCCTGCGTGGGAAAGGCGGCCGAGGAGCTGGTCGAGCGCTCGGGCGCCATGGACCTGATCGTGCTGGGGTCACGTGGCTACGGGCCGGCGCGAACGATGCTGCTCGGGAGCATCTCGTCGATCGTGGTTCCCGAGGCGCGCTGTCCGACGATGATCCTGGCGGCGCGTTCGGACAGCGAGGCACGGAACTGAGCCTTGACGAGCAGGCGGGATCAAGCGCAATGCGACCCACTGCCGACTCTCGCCCGACGCCGCGCACGCAACGTACATCGGCCGACGCCGCGGCCAAGCCACCCGCCGCGGCCCGCGACTTTCCGGCTGACCGTGAGAGTCAGCATCGACCATCACGACGCGCGATCGTCAGGCGGGCTGTGACTCTGCTGGTTGCCGCCCTCGTCCTCTATGGCGTGGCGCCGGCGATCCTCGAGGTGCTCGGTGCGTATCACCGGCTGAGGGACGTGGACCCGGGGTGGTGGATCGTCGTGGTGGCGATGGCGGCGGCGGGCACCTGGTGCATGTGCGCGCTACAGCGGCTGGCTCTACGGGGCGCGGCGTGGTTTCCGGTCGCGACCTCGCAGCTAGCCGGTGCCGCGTTCAGCAAGGTGGTGCCCGGTGGGTCGGCGGCGGCCGCTGGGCTGCAGGCGCGAATGCTCTCGCGGGCCGGCCTCTCCCCGACGGAAATCGGCACCGGGCTGACCGCCGGCGCGCTGCTGCTGCTGGCGGCGTTGGCGGGGCTGCCGCTGCTCGCGCTGCCCGCCGTGCTGCTCGGTGGACGAATACCCGACGGGCTCCTGCAAACCGCCGGAATCGGACTCTCCGTTTTCGCCGCCCTGTTTACGATTGGCGTCTTGCTGCTGACCAACGATCGCGTGCTGTGGGTCGTGGGACGCGCACTGGGGGCGGCGCAGCGGCGCCTGCGCCGCGACGCTGCCGTGAGTGACGAGCTGCCCGAGCGGCTGTTCGACGAGCGCGATCTGCTCCGAGAATCGCTGGGAGCCGCGTGGCCGCGGGCGGTCGCGACAGCCGCCGGGCGTTGGATCTTCGACTTTCTCTCCCTCTATGCGGC
>JBOGYN010000366.1:0-25907 GCA_050696855.1 Solirubrobacteraceae bacterium
ACAACGTCCAGATGGAGATCGAGCTGATCCAGCCGATCGCCATGGATCAGGGTCTGCGGTTCGCGATCCGGGAGGGCGGCCGCACGGTCGGCTCCGGGGTGGTAACCGAAGTCATTCAGTAGTAGGCAGGCGGCGCGGCCTCAGCCCCCGCCGTCTGTTTTATTCAGCCGGATACGAACTTATGGGGCGGGTCCCACACCCGGGGCTCGCCCTCAACATTGCGAAAAGACAAGAAGCTTTACCTAACACCGTGGCCACTATCGCCCAAAACAAGATCCGCATTCGCCTGAAGTCCTATGACCACACGGCGATCGAGACAGCAGCCAAGGAGATCGTCGAAACGGCGACGCGCACCGGCGCGACCGTGTCCGGTCCCGTGCCGCTGCCGACGGAGAAGAACGTGTACTGCGTGATCCGCTCTCCCTTCAAGGACAAGGATTCGCGCGAGCACTTCGAGATCCGCACCCACAAACGACTGATCGATATCCACCAGCCGACCCCTAAGACGGTCGATTCGCTTCAGCGACTCGATCATCTCCCGGCCGGCGTGGATATCGAGATCCGGCTCGCCTCCTAGGACATGGCCGCGATCCTCGCCAAGAAGCTCGGCATGACCCAGCGCTTTCTCGAGGACGGCCGGGTCGAGCGCGTGACCGTGCTCGAGGCCGGCCCGTGTCCGGTCACCGCGATCAGGACCGCCGAGCGCGACGGCTACGAGGCCGTGCAGCTCGCCTTCGGCGCCTGTAAGGAGAAGGTGCTCACCCAGCCCGAGCTCGGTCACCTCAAGAAGGCCGATGCCTCTGCCCACCGCCACCTGGTCGAGTTCCGCGACGAGGTGGGCGAGCTGCTGGTCGGCGAGACCGTCACCGTCGAGGCCTTCGAGGTCGGTCAGAAGGTCAAGGTCTCGGGAAAATCCAAGGGCAAGGGCTTTCAGGGCACGATCAAGCGCCACAACTTCGCCAGTGGCCCCAAGAGCCACGGCTCCCACAACGTGCGCGCCCCCGGCTCGATCGGCGCCTCGGCGACGCCCTCGCGCGTCTTCAAAGGCATCCGTGGCCCCGGTCGCATGGGCGGTGGGCGGATCACCCAGCGCGGTCTGACCGTCGTCGAGATCATGCCCGAGCGAAACCTGCTCCTGATTCGCGGCGCGGTCCCCGGACCCACCGGCACCACTGTCGAGGTGCGGACCGATGGCTAAGCGAGCCCCCAAGCTCGGCGGCGGAACCGCCACGCTCGACGCGGGCGCCTTCGAGGCCCGCTTCAACATGCCGTTGGTCCACGAGACCGTGCGGGCGGAGCTCAACGCCCGCCGGCAGGGGACCGCCTCGACCAAGACCCGGGGGGAGGTGTCCGGCGGTGGTGCCAAGCCGTGGCGCCAGAAGGGCACCGGCCGGGCCCGGGCCGGCTCCTCGCGCTCGCCGGTCTGGACCGGGGGCGGCGTGGTCTTCGGTCCCAGTCCGCGGCACTACATCGGCAAGGTAAACAGAAAGGCCCGCCGGGCGGCGCTGCGCAGCGCCCTCTCGGCCCACGCCGGGCGCGACTCCCTGGCCATCTTCGACGCCACCGTGTTTGATGCTCCTTCTACCAAGCAGGCCGCCGGTCTGCTGCTGGATTGGGACCCGCCCAGCCCGGCCAGCCCGACGCTCGTCCTGCTGACTGAGAGCGAGGCAGCGGCCGGAAAGTCGTTTCGCAATCTCGGCCGCGTGGCTGTGATGCCCGTCGGCGATGCCGGCGTAGCCGATGTGATCGGCGCCGCCTCGCTCCTCGTCTCCGAGGGTGCCCTGCCCGAACTGACGGCCCGTGCCATCGGCGCCGTCCGCGGCACTGAGGAGAAGAGCTGATGGATCCCAGCCAGGTCATCATCCGCCCGGTCGTATCCGAGAAGTCTTTCGTGCTCGCCGAGGCCGGCAAGTACACGTTCCGCGTCCACGACAAGGCGCACAAGACCCAGATCCGCCAGGCGGTCGAGCAGCTGTTCGACGTCAAGGTGGTCGAGGTCCGCACGGCCTCGGTCAAGAGCAAGCCCAAGCGACGCGGCCAGACCTCGGGACGCACCCGCCAATGGA
Organism: Solirubrobacteraceae bacterium; assembly: GCA_050696855.1. Lineage (GTDB taxonomy): Bacteria > Actinomycetota > Thermoleophilia > Solirubrobacterales > Solirubrobacteraceae > Palsa-465. The sequence goes on from JBOGYN010000366.1 coordinate 2,067, forward strand.
AGAAGGCCATCGTCCAGGTGCGCCCGGGTGACACGATCCCGATCTTCCAGGCCTTCGAGGGGGCCGAGTAATGCCCATTCGCAAGCCCAAGCCAACCTCGCCGGGGATGCGCTTCGTCACCTATCCGGACTTCGCGGAGATCACCCGCTCCAAGCCGGAGAAGTCGCTTACCGAGGGACTGAAGAAATCAGGCGGGCGCAACGCCGCCGGCCGCAAGACTTCGCGTCATCGCGGCGGCGGAGCCAAGCGGCTGTATCGCCAGATCGACTTCAAGCGTCGCAAGGACGGCGTTCCGGCCAGGGTCGCCCAGATCGAGTACGACCCCAACCGGTCCGCGTACATCGCGCTACTGCATTACGCCGACGGCGAGAAGGCCTACATCCTGGCCCCTCAGCGGCTGCGGGTGGGCGCGACGGTTCAGTCCGGCCCCGGCGCCGACATCAGGGTCGGCAACGCTCTGCCTTTGGCCAACATGCCCCCGGGCACCGTGGTCCACAACGTGGAGCTGACTCCGGGTCGCGGTGGCCAGATGGCGCGTTCGGCCGGCGTCGGCATCCAGCTGCTGGCCAAGGAGGGCGACTACGTCACCCTGCGCCTCCCCTCAGGCGAGATGCGCATGGTCCGGGCGGAATGCCGGGCCACGGTGGGGACGATCGGCAACTCCGACCATCAGAACGTCAAGATCGGCAAAGCCGGGCGCAAGCGTCACATGGGCGTGCGTCCGCAGACGCGCGGCACCGCCATGAACCCGGTCGATCACCCGCACGGCGGCGGCGAGGGCTCCACCACGGCCGGCCGTCATCCCGTCACTCCCTGGGGCGTACCCACCCTGGGCTACCGCACCCGCAAGAAGCACAAGAGGTCCGACCAGCTCATCGTGCGCGGTCGGAGAAGGGGTAAGAAGCGATGAGTCGTTCCAGCAAGAAGGGGCCGTTCGTCCAGGAGCGGCTGATCAATCGCATCGAGGCCATGAACACCTCGGGCGAGAAGCGCATGATCCGCACGTGGTCGCGGTCCTCGACGATCTTTCCCGAGATGGTCGGTCACACGATCGCCGTCCACGACGGGCGCAAGCACGTACCGGTCTTCATCTCGGAGTCGATGGTCGGGCACAAGCTCGGAGAGTTTGCGCCGACCCGCCTCTATCGAGGACACGCAGGAACTGGGAAGCGTCGATGACTCCCCCTGACGATAAGAAGCCGGCTGACGAGGCCCCGGTCGAGGACGCACCCACGTCCTCAGCCGGGCGCTCAGAGGAGGCTCCCGCCGCGGCTGCCGACACGGTGCCGGCTGATGACGCGCCCTCCGAAGCGTCTGATGATGCTCCTTCTGCTGACGATGCTCCTGCTCCCGCGGCTGAGAAGCCGAAGCGGGCTCGGCGTCCGCGGCGCAAGGCGGCGGAGCCCGCCGCTGAGGAAGCTGCGCCGGCGAAGCCTGCCCAGCCCGCGCCGAGTCGGCGGCGGTCGCGGCGGGAGCCCGGGGAGCCGGCGCCGGTCGTGCGGGCGCAGGCCAAGTACGTGCGCTCGTCGGCGCGTAAGGCGCGTCTGGTCTGCGATCACATCCGCGGGAAGAGCGTTGAGGACGCGCGAGCTATCCTCGCTCTCACGCCGCGGGCGATCGCGAGCGACTGGAGCAAGCTCCTCGAGTCAGCGGTCGCCAACGCGGAGCACAATCACGAGCTCGTCGGCGAGGACCTGTACGTCAAGGCGGTACACGCCGACGAGGGTCCGACCATCAAGCGGTTTCGTCCGCGCGCCATGGGGCGCGCGACCCAGATCCGCAAGCGCACCAGCCACCTGACGATCTTGCTCACGCAAAAGGACTAAACGCAGAACATGGGTCAACCGTAATGGGCCAAAAAGTACACCCCGAATCGATCCGCGTGGGCTACATCCACGACTGGAAGTCGAACTGGTTCAACGAGCGCAACTTCGCGGACTACCTCGACGAGGACACGAAGATCCGTGCTCATATTGTCGGGCGGCTCTCGCATGCCGGCCTGTCGGACATCACGATTCGCAAGAACGCCACCGAGGTTGAGGTCAACATCAACACGGCTCGGCCGGGCATCGTAATCGGCAAGTCCGGCTCCGAGGTTGACCAGTTGCGCCGGGACCTTCACCGGATCACCAGCAAGCAGGTCAAGGTCAACATCCTCGAGATCAAGCGCCCCGAGCTCGACGCGCGCCTGGTGGCGCAGTCGATCGCCGAGCAGCTCCAGAATCGCGTCGCCTTCCGCCGCGCAATGAAGCGCGCGCTGACCAGCGCCATGCGCTCGGGCGCCAAGGGCGTCAAGGTTCAGGTCTCCGGTCGTCTCGGCGGCGCCGAGATGGCCCGCACCGAGGGCTACTCAGACGGTCGCGTGCCGCTGCACACGCTGCGCGCCGACATCGACTACGGCTTCCACGAGGCGCGCACCACCTTCGGGCGGATCGGCGTCAAGTGCTGGATCAACAAGGGCGAGATTATGCCCGAGGGTTACACCGGCGCTGACCTGACGATCATGGACGAGCCCTCCCCGCAGGCGGGCGGCCCCGGGCCCGGCGGCCGTGACGGTCGTGACGGACGCGGTGGACGCGGTGGCCGAGGCGGCGGTCCGGGTGGTCGCGGCGGCGGGCCAGGTGGGTCCGGTGGCCGCGGTGGTGGTGCTGGTGGACGTGGCGGCGGCTTCGGCGGCGGCGGCTTTGGTGGCGGCGGTAGCGGCGGACGCGGCGGTGGTGGCGGCGGACGAGGTGGCGGCGGCTTTGGCGGCGGCGGTGGCGGTGGACGCGGCGCTGGCGGTGGTGGACGCGGGGGTGGGTCCGGTTCTGGCGGCGGTGGACGTGGTGCCGGCGGCGGCGGTGGACGCGGTCCGCGCGGGCCGGGCGGGTCCGGTTCCGGCGGCTCGCAGGGCGCAGGTCGCTGATGCTCTCCCCCAAACGCGTTAAGCACCGCAAGCAGCACCGTGGCCGTAGGGCCGGGCTATCACGCGGCCAGGTCAAGGTCCAATTCGGCGAGTACGGCCTCAAAGCACTCGACGCGGGCTGGCTGACCAACCGGCAGATCGAAGCCGCTCGTATCGCCATGACCCGGCGCATCAAGCGTGGTGGCAAGGTCTGGATCAACGTCTATCCCGATAAGCCCTTCACCAAGAAGCCCGCCGAGACCCGCATGGGCTCGGGCAAGGGCTCGCCGGAGGGCTGGGTCGCGGTGGTCAAGCCAGGCCGAGTTATGTTCGAGCTCGCCGGTGTGCCCGAGGACCTGGCTCGCGAGGCCCTGCGTCTCGCCGGACACAAGCTGCCCGTGCGGACCAAGTTCGTCCTGCGAGAGGACGCCTGACATGCGCACCTCAGACTTGCGTGACCTCGACGACAACGAGCTGACCGAGCACATCCGCACCGTGCGGCGTGACCTTTTCGGGCTGCGCTTCCAGCACGCCACGGGCGAGCTCGACAACACATCCGGCCTATCGCGCGCCAAGCGCGAAGTGGCCCGCGCGCTCACCGTGCAGCGCCAGCGCGAGATCGATTCCTACACCGCACAGGCATAGAGAAATGGCTGAAGAAGAGAAGACCGACAAAACTGAAGAGACGCCGGGCGCAGCCCCTGAGGTGCCGGCCACCGAGGAGACCGCTGAGGCTCCGGCGGCCGAGGAGACCACCGAGGCTGCTCCGGCAGCGGCCGGCGCGCCGGCTGCGGCGCGTGAGCCCCAGGAGGTCGTGGCTCCCAAGGAGCGCCGGCATCGCGCCCGTGCTGTCAAGGCGGGCAAGACCCCCTCGCGTGGACCCGTTAGCGATGAGGAGCGCCACCACGAGCGCCTGGCCGAGCGCCGCAAGAAGGCCGAGCACCGCCGCGCCGGACGGGTCAAGGCCCGGGCCAAGGCCAGCCACGACGGCGCCGCCACGACCCCACCGCGCGAGCGTGCGCCCGGCGTGCAGAAGGTCCGCCAGGGCATCGTCGTCTCCGACAAGGCCGACAAGACGATCACCGTCCGCATCGACACGGCCCGACGTCACCGCCGCTACGAGAAGATCGTGCGCACCTCGCGCACGCTCCATGCTCACGATGAGCGCAACGACGCCCACACCGGCGACACCGTGATCGTGCGCGAGGCGCGTCCGCTCTCGCGAACCAAGCGCTGGCGGCTGGTGCAGGTAGTGGAGCGGGCCAAGTGATCCAGAACGAGACCCGCCTGCGCGTGGCTGACAACACCGGAGCGCGCGAGATCCTGGTGATCCGCGTCAAGGGTGGTTCGCGACGCCGTTATGCCGGCGTAGGCGACACCATCACGGCGACCGTCAAGACCGCCAACCCCCAGGGTTCCGTCAAGAAGGGCGAAGTCGTGACCGCCGTGGTGGTGCGCACTCGCAAGTCCTACGGCCGCGACGACGGCACCTACATCGGCTTCGACGAGAACGCGGCTGTGCTCATCGACGCCCAGAACAACCCGCGTGGCACCCGCATCTTCGGCCCCGTGGCGCGCGAGCTTCGCGACCGCAACTTCATGAAGATCGTCTCCCTCGCTCCCGAGGTTCTCTGACATGCCTGCCCGGATCAGGACCGACGACGACGTGGTCATCATCAGTGGCAAGGACCGTGGCAAGACCGGCAAGGTTCTGCGCGTCGACCCCAAGAAGCAGCGCGTCTACATCGAGGGCCTTAACATCGTCAAGCGTCACCAGCGCCCGACCCAGACGGCCAGCGGACAGCAGGCCGGCGGGGTCATCGAGCGCGAGGGGCCGATTCACGTCTCCAACGTGATGTTGATTGACCCCAAGGACGGCAAGCCCACGCGAGTGGGTATCGAGATCGCCGACGGCAAGCGCCTGCGCATCGCCAAGCGCAGCGGCGCCCGGCTCGACTAGGACAAAGCAGATGGCCACAGCACGACTCAAAACCCGATACTTCGACGAGATCCGCCCCTCGCTGGTGGAGCGCTTCGGCTACTCGAGCGTGATGCAGGCACCGCGGATCGAGAAGGTGACCGTCAACATGGGCTGCGGAGACGCCAAGCAGGACTCCAAGGTGCTCGACGCCGCCGCCGAGCAGCTGGCCACGATCACCGGCCAGAAGCCCAACGTCCGCCGGGCCCGCAAGTCGATCGCGCAGTTCAAGGTTCGCGAGGGGATGCCGGTCGGTGTCGCCGTGACCCTGCGAGGCGATCGGTCCTATGAGTTCCTGGATCGGCTGATGTCGATCGCGATCCCCCGGATTCGCGACTTCCGCGGCCTGAACCCCCGCGCCTTTGACGGGCGCGGCAACTACTCGTTGGGCGTGCGCGAGCAAATCATCTTCCCCGAGGTCGATTACGACGAGATCGATCAGGTTCGCGGTCTCGACATCACAATCACCACCAGCGCGGCCAGCGACGAGGAGTCGTTCGCGCTGCTCGAGGCGTTTGGGATGCCGTTTTCGAAGGAGGGTCGTCCGCAGGCGACCCGACCAGCGACACCGGCGGAGCCAACCCCACCGGCTACACCGGCGGAGCCAACCGAGGCTTAAAGGAGCACAGTGGCAAAGACTTCCCAACGAGTCCGCCAAGCGCGGATCCCGAAGTACAAGACCCGGGGCTACACACGCTGCCGCCGTTGCGGCCGCGCGCGTTCCGTGTACCGCAAGTTCGGCCTCTGCCGGATCTGCCTGCGCGAGCTCGCCCACAATGGCTATGTGCCCGGCATGACGAAGTCGAGCTGGTGACGCCATGTCGATGACTGATCCCGTCGCCGACTTCCTGACCCGCCTGCGCAACGCCGCCAAGGCCCAGCATCACGACGTCGCGATCCCCTCCTCCGGGCTCAAACGTGAACTGGCCCGGATCCTCAAGGAGCAGGGCTACATCGACGCGTATCAGGTCGATCCCCCGGCTCCGGGCCGCCCCGGCGAGCAGCTCACCGTGACCCTCAAGTACACGAGCGAGCGTCGGCCCGTGATCTCCGGGATGCAGCGCGTCTCGCGCCCCGGCCAGCGCACGTATGTCGATCACACTCACATCCCGAGGATCCAAGGCGGCATGGGAACCGCGATCATCTCGACCTCCAAAGGCGTCATGACCGGGCACGAGGCGCGTCAGCAGGGTGTCGGTGGCGAAGTCGTGGCCAAGGTCTGGTAACTCGCAAGCTAGCTATGTCCCGAATTGGAAGACAACCCATCCCGGTACCCGCGGGCGTCACGATCTCGATCGAACCCGAGCGCGTGACGGTCAACGGCCCCAAGGGCGAGCTCACCGAGCGCATCCACCGCGACATGACGGTGGAGCGGGCTCCGCGCCAGGACGGCGTGGACGGCGAGGAGGTGCTCGTGACCCGGCCGAGCGACCGAGGAGAGCACCGCGCTCTGCACGGGCTTACCCGCACCCTGGTCGCCAACATGGTCGAGGGTGTCACCGCCGGCTTTGAGAAGCGCCTGGAGATCCAGGGCGTCGGCTATCGCGCCCAACTACGCGGCCGCGATCTGGAGTTGGCCCTCGGCTACTCGCATGCGGTGCCCGTGAAGGCCCCGGACGGGATCGAGTTCGAGGTGCCTCTGCCGACCCGGATCGTCGTCCGCGGGGCGTCCAAGCAGCAGGTCGGTGAGACGGCCGCCTATATCCGCAAGCAGCGCAAGCCCGAGCCCTACAAGGGCAAGGGGATCCGTTATGAGGGCGAGTACGTGGCCCGGAAGGTCGGTAAGCGAGCATGACCGTGTTGACCAAGCCCGGGCGACGACTCAAGCGCCGCCGGCGCGTGCGCGCCAAGATCCACGGGAGTGCCGAGCGGCCTCGGATCTCGGTGTTCCGCTCGAACCGCGGCATCGCCGCCCAGCTCATCGACGACGACAGCGGCCGCACCCTGGCCTCGGTCAACTGGACCGAATCCGACCTGCGCAAGCTCACCGGCGCCGAGCAGGCCGGCAAAGCCGGCGCGCTGTTGGCGCAGCGCGCCCAGATGGCCGGGGTCCAGACCGCGGTCTTCGATCGAGGCGGCTACCAGTACCACGGTCGCGTTCAGGCATTCGCCGACAGCGCCCGCGAAGCCGGACTCAAGTTCTAGACCCCGCTACCCTGACCTGTTCATGGCTCGCGATCGCACAGTAAGTTCCGCCGGACTGGACCTCCAGGAGCGGGTGGTCGAAATCAACCGTGTCGCCAAGGTCGTCAAGGGCGGCCGGCGCTTCTCGTTCACGGCTCTGGTCGTGGTCGGAGACGAGCGTGATGTGGTCGGGATCGGCTACGGCAAGGCCAACGAGGTCCCGGTTGCAATCCAGAAGGGTGTCGAGCGGGCCAAGAAGAACCTCTATCGCGTGCCCAAGCACGGCTCGACGATCACCCATCAGACGATGGGGATCTTCGGCGCCGGCCGGGTCTTCCTCAAGCCGGCCTCGCCGGGTACCGGAGTGATCGCCGGTGGCGGTGTCCGCGCTGTGCTCGAACTGGCCGGGATCCACGACATCCTTTCCAAGAGCCTCGGCTCGCAGAACCCGATCAACCTGGTCAAGGCGACGATGGCCGGGCTGGAGTCGCTGCGGACCCCGGCTGAGGTGGCCGATCTGCGCGGTCTGTCGATCAACCAGGTGCTCGGCTTGGCCGGAGAGCGGAGTGACGGTGCACCCGACGCACCAGGAGCACCCGACGCACCCGGAGCACCCGAGGCACCCGGAGCACCCGACGCCCCAGGAGCACCCGACACGCCCGCGGCTCCCGCCACGGCCGCCGCCGCTGAGGCGTGATGGCCACGGTCCGCGTCACCCAGCGCAAATCCCGTAACGGCTGCGACAAGCGCCAGCTGGCCACGCTGCGTTCGCTCGGTCTCCGTCGCATCGGTCACACCGTTGAGGTCTCGGACTCTCCGCAGATCCGAGGCATGCTCCACAAGGTTCGCCATCTCATCGAGGTAGACGAGTGAGCCCTCCTGACCAGGAGCGCATCGGGCTCCACAACCTCAAGCCCGCCCCGGGCTCGCGCCGGCCGCGCAAGCGCATCGGTCGCGGCGAGGGTTCGGGCACCGGCAAGACCTCGGGTCGTGGCCAGAAGGGCGCGGGCTCGCGGTCGGGTTCCAAGAAGCGCGCCCGCTTCGAAGGTGGCCAGAACCCGATCCACATGCGGATGCGCAAGCTGCGCGGACCGCACATGAAGAAGTCGATGCCGTTTGAGCCCTTCCGAACCCACACCCAGCCGGTCAACCTGGCTGACCTGGAGGCCCGCTTCGAGGCCGGCGACGCCGTCACGCTCGAGACGCTCAAGGGCAAGGGCCTGGCCACCCGCAAGGACATTCCGGTCAAGATCCTCGCCCGAGGCGAGATCACCAAGGCCCTCACGGTCCACGCCCACGGCTTTAGTGCCGCCGCGCGCGAGAAGATCGAAGCGGCCGGCGGCACCTGCCAGGACCTCCAGGACTAGGGGCAAGCGATGATCGCGACGATCCTCGGAGCGTTCAGGGTCGGCGACATCCGCAAGAAGATCCTGTTCACGGCAGCCGTTCTGGCGCTGTACAGACTCGGCACGCACCTTCCGGCACCGGGCATCAACTCCGCAGCGGTCAACGCGATCCAGAAGAACTTCGGCGGCAGCAGCATCCTCGGCCTGCTGAACCTGTTCTCGGGCGGTGGACTTGGGCGGATCGCGATCTTCGCGCTGGGGATCATGCCCTACATCACCGCGTCGATCATCCTGCAGCTCCTGCAGGTCGTCGTTCCTTCTCTGGAGAAGCTCTCCAAGGAGGGCGAGGTCGGTCAGGCCCGGATCACCCAGTACACGCGCTATCTGACCGTCGGCCTGGCCTTCGCGCAGTCGATCGGCTACGTGTTCCTGTTCCGCAGCTTCGAGAAGCAGGCCGGGACGACGCTGATCAGCGACTTCACCCTGTTCAAGGTCTTTCTGATCGTGATCTCGCTGACCGCGGGCACGGTGCTGCTGATGTGGATGGGCGAACTCATCACCCAGCGGGGCATCGGCAACGGGATCTCACTGCTGATCTTCGCCAGCATCGTTTCGCGGATCCCCAGTGGCGTCAGTTCCTGGTGGAGCAACCCCGACCAGGTTTTCAAGGTGATCATGCCCTTCATCGCCATCGGCGTGGTCGCGGCCGTGGTGTTTGTCCAGGAGGGGCAGCGGCGGATCCCGATCCAGTACGCCAAGCGCGTGATCGGCCGGCGCATGACCCAGGGTGGCCAGACCTACCTGCCGCTGAGGGTCAACATGGCCGGCGTGATCCCGGTCATCTTCGCGGCCAGCGTGATGGCCATCCCGCCCACGCTTGGGTCGCTGATCGGCCAGCAACGCCGGGGCTTTGGCACCGACCTGGCCAACTTCTTCAGCCCCCAGGGCTGGCACTACATAGTCGGCGAGAGCATCTTCATCATCCTGTTCACGTACTTCTACACGGCGGTGACCTTCAATCCCGTCGACCAGGCCGAGAACCTCAGGAAGTACGGCGGCTTCATTCCCGGGGTGCGACCAGGGCGGCCCACGGCCGAGTTCCTCGACCGCATCCTGGCTCGGCTGACCTTTCCAGGCGCCCTCTTCCTGGCTGCGATCGCGGCCCTGCCGACCGTTCTCATCAACCAGACCAACGCGAACTTCTTCTTCGGGGGAACTTCGATCCTGATCGTGATCGGGGTCGCTCTGGACACGATGAAACAGCTCGAGGCGCAGTTGATGATGCGCAACTACGAGGGGTTCTTAAAGTAGCCCGGCGGGATGCCGGGCTGTCGTTTACCCGACCCGGTAGCGGGTGTGTCGAGCAGTCCCGCGCCACCGCTGACTCGATGCGGTCAGTGACAAAGTGAAAGGTCGTGGCACCGGCCATTGTCAGTGACTCGCGGGGATGGTGGGTGAGGACGTAGACCGGGGCTCGGTCTGAGAATTCATCGGCAGTCACGGTGATTCTCGGCCCGATACAGTGGTCCGGTGCCTGAGCTCAACCTGATTCTGTTCGGACCACCTGGGGCCGGCAAGGGCACCCAGGCCGAGCGCTTGCAGCGTGACTTCCAGCTGCCGTTCATCTCGACCGGTGAGATTTTGCGCGGCAACGTAAAGGGTCAGACCGAGCTCGGCCAGCAGGCCAAGCAGTACATGGACGCCGGTGATCTCGTCCCCGACGACCTGATCGTGGCCATGGCCGCCGACCGCCTGCAGGAGCAGGACGCCCGGGACGGTTTCATCCTCGACGGCTTTCCGCGCACCCTCGAGCAGGCCAACGCGCTCGAGCAGCAGCTGTCCGATCTGGGGCGCCGGGTCACCGCGGCGCTGCTGATCGACGTCCCCGACGACGAGGTCATCCGCCGTCTGTCGGGACGGCGGGTGTGCGTCAAGTCGGGCCACAACTACCACCTGGAGTTCGACCCGCCCAAGCATGAGGGCGTGTGTGACCAGGACGGCTCGCGGCTGATCCAGCGCGACGACGACCAGGCCGACGTCATCGAGAACCGCCTCAACGTCTACCACGAGCAGACTGAACCCCTCGTCGAACGCTACGACCAGCAGGGCCTCATGCGCCGGATCGACGGCACCCGCCCCGCGGCCGAGGTCCATGACCACATCCGGGCGGTGATCGCCACGCTTCGTCTCGAGGAAGACGTCTAGTGATCATCAAGAAGAGTCCCGAGGAGATCGAGCGCATGGCCGCGGCCGGCGTGATCCTCGTCCGGACGATGAATCTGCTGGCCGGGAAGGTTCGGGCCGGCGTCACGACCCGCGAGCTCGACGAAGCGGCCGAGAAGTTCATTCACTCCCAGGGGGCCGAGCCGGCCTTCAAGGGCTACCGGGGCTTCCCGGGGTCGATCTGCGCCTCGCCGAACTCAATGATCGTCCACGGCATTCCGGGGGCCTACAAGCTCGCCCGCGGTGACATCCTCTCGATCGACATCGGCGTCGTGCTCGACGGCTGGGTCGCCGATGCGGCCCGGACCTTCCCGGTGGGCGCGATCAGCCCGGTGGCCCACAAGCTGCTCAAGACCACTGAGGGCTCGCTGATGGCGGCCGTACCCGCGTGCCGGGCCGGCAACCATCTCGGGGATGTCTCGCACGCCGTCCAGAAGCACGTCGAGACGGCCGGCCTGTCCGTGGTCCGCTCTCTGGTCGGGCACGGAATCGGCCGTGACATGCACGAGGATCCGCAAATTCCCAACTACGGCCAGCCCGGATCAGGGGTGCTGCTCGAAGAGGGGATGGTCCTGGCGGTCGAGCCGATGGTCACGGCCGGGCGCCACGCGGTCCGGGTCGGCGAGGATCACTGGTCGATCTTCTCCCAGGACGGATCGCTCGCCGCCCACTTCGAATTCACGATCGCCATCACCGCCGATGGCCCCCGGGTCCTGACTCCGTGGCACGAGAAGACGGTTCCGACCCAGCGCGCGGCGGCCTGAGCGTCGACAACCGTCGGTTTCCCGGCTCAGAGCGCCGAGTACAGGCTTCTCGGAATCGTTGCTACCATCCCCGGGTGCGCCTGCAGCGCGACCGCGATGCGCTGCCTGTGCTCCTCGGCGAGGTAGCGGCGACCGTACCGGTCTCCAGAGCCGCGCCGAAGGTAACTCATATGTTTTTTAGCGACGAGAGCGAACGAGCGTGAAAGTACGACCCTCGGTCAAACCGATGTGCGAGAAGTGCAAAATCATCCGCCGCCACGGGCGGGTGCTCGTGATCTGCTCGAATCCACGTCACAAGCAACGACAGGGCTGATCGCATGGCACGAATTTCGGGGGTCAACATCCCCCTCAACAAGCGGGTCGAGGTCGGTCTGACTTATATCTACGGGATCGGACGCTCGACCTCCAACGAGCTGCTGGCCAGGGTCGGGATTGAGCCCGACCGGAAGGTGCGCGACCTCACCGAGGACGAGGTCGTTCAGCTCCGTGACCTGATCGACAACGATGTCACGGTCGAAGGTGACCTCCGCCGCGAGCGCTCGCAGAGCATCAAGCGCCTGCAAGAGATCGGCTGCTACCGCGGTTTGCGTCACCGGCGCGGGCTCCCGGTGCGCGGGCAGAAGACCAAGACCAACGCCCGGACGCGCAAGGGTCCCAAGCGGATGCAGGTGGCCGGCAAGAAGAAGGCAGTCAAGAAGTGAGTCCCGCCCCTCGCAGACCCACGCGCGGCCGTCGCCGCGTGCGCAAGAACATCCCGGTGGGACAGGCGCACATCAAGACTTCGTTCAATAACACGATCGTCTCGCTGACCGATCGCGAAGGCAACGTCATTGCGTGGGAGTCGGCCGGCGGAGCGGGCTTCAAGGGCTCGCGCAAGTCGACGCCCTTCGCCGCCCAGGTGACCGCCGACGCCGCCGCTCGCAAAGGCATCGAGCACGGCCTGCAAAAGGTCGAAGTGTTCGTCAAGGGCCCGGGCTCGGGTCGCGAGACGGCGATTCGTTCGCTCCAGGCCGCAGGCCTCGAGGTGACCGGCGTCAAGGACGTCACCCCGCAGGCTCACAACGGCTGCCGACCCCGAAAGCGCAGGCGCGTCTAGCGATGGCAAGAGATACCGGTTCGCAGTGCAAGCAGTGCCGTCGTGAGGGCCAGAAGCTGTTCCTCAAGGGCGAGCGTTGCCTGACTGACAAGTGCGGCGTCGAGCGTCGCAACTATCCGCCCGGCGACCACGGCCGCGGCCGTCAGAAGCAGAGCGAGTATCGGGTTCAGCTGCGCGAGAAGCAGAAGGCCCGGCGCTACTACGGCGTGCTCGAGAAGCAGTTCCGAATTTACTACCAGAAGGCCTCACGCCAGCAGGGCGTGACGGGCGAGAACCTGCTGCGCATGCTCGAGTGCCGGTTCGACAACGTGCTCGTTCGCCTCGGCTTCGCCGCCTCGCGGCGCCAGGCGCGGCAACTGATCCTGCACGGTCATTGGACCGTTAACGGCCGCCGGGTGAACATTCCCAGCTACCAGCTGCGCGACGACGACGTGATCGCGATCCACCAGCGCTCCACCGCGGGCCAGGTCATCCGCGACGCGACCGAATTGACCGGGCAGGTCCCGGCTTGGCTTCAGGCGGATCACGATTCGCTGACCGCCAAGGTGCTGCGCAAGCCCGAGCGGCGGGAGATCGCCGCCCCGGTGCAGGAGCAGCTGATCGTCGAGCTGTACTCGAAGTAAGACGAGCTTTGGTTGCGCGGGCGTTCGCCTGGCGCGACGCTGAACGCCGCCCTCCGGCGGCCAGAACCCACGATGTTAGGACGATAGATGCTTGACTTCCAAGTCCCCCGAATCTCCAGCGAGTCGGTAGACGACACCCGCGGCTCGTTCACGATCGAACCGCTCGATCGTGGTTTCGGCTACACCTTCGGAAATTCACTACGGCGTGTGCTCCTCTCGTCGCTGTCCGGCGCCGCCGTGACCAGCGTCCGGATCGAGGGCGTCGCGCACGAGTTCTCGACCATCCGCGGCGTCAAGGAGGACGTCACCGACATCGTCCTCAACCTCAAGGGCATCGTCTGCCGGATGCATAGTGACGCGACGGAGATTGAGGCCCCGTTGGTGGTCACCGGTCCCGGTGACATCACCGCCAAGGACATCGATCTGCCCTCGGGGGTTGAGATCCTCAACCCCGATGCCCACATCGCGACGCTCGAGAAGAAAACCAAGCTCGAGGTCTACCTGACCATCGGCCGCGGACGCGGATACCGGCCCGCCGAGGAGAACAAGTCTCCCGATCAGCCGATCGGCGTGATCCCGATCGATTCGATCTTCTCACCCGTGCGTCGCGTCGCCTACAACGTCGAGCAGGCTCGTGTCGGCCAGAAGACCGACTTCGACAAGCTGACGCTCGACATCGAGACCGACGGCTCGATCGATCCGCACGCCGCGCTGCGCGAAGCGGCCGAGATCCTGATCTCGCAGCTGGCGATCTTCACCGACGCGGACCGCGTGGTCGAGCTCCGGGACGTCGGGGCGCCCGGCGCGCTGGACGCCGGCCTGGTCGGCGGGACCCCGGCAGGCACCAACAACCGGCCCCCGAACGCGATGGATGACATCCTGATCGAGGAGCTCGAGCTCGGGGTTCGCTCCTACAACTGCCTCAAGCGGGCCGGGATCCAGACCGTCGGCGACCTGGTCGCCAAGACTGAAGGCGAGCTGAACGCAATCCCGAACTTCGGCAAGAAGTCGATCGACGAGGTCATCGAAACCCTTCACGCCCGCGGTCTCGGGCTCCGCGACGACTAAGATCCCCGAACCATGCGCCACCAGCGTCAGCGATATCAGCTCAGCCGCAGCGCCTCGCACCGCAAGTCGCTGCTCATCAACCTGGCCAAGGAAGTGATCGATCACGAGCGCATCCAGACGACCGAGGCCAAGGCCAAGGCCGTCAAGCCCGAGCTCGAGAAGCTGATCACGTTGGCCAAGCGCGGTGACTTGCACGCCCGCCGTCAGGCTCTGTCCGCACTGGGCCAGGACAAGTTCGTGGTCTACAAGCTGTTCGAGGAGATCGCCCCCCGTTATACCGAGCGCCCCGGCGGCTATACGCGGATCCTGAAGCTCGGGCCGCGGCGCTCGGACTCGACCGAGATGGTGCTGCTGGAGCTGGTCTGACGGCCGGCTCCCCTGATACCTCCAGGATCACGCTGGAGTATCTCGGGACCAGGTTTGGCGGCTGGGCACGTCAGGACGGGCAACGCACGGTTCAGGCCGAGGTCGAGCGGGCGCTGGCCGTGGTTCTGCGCCGCTCCGAGGTGACGCTGACCGTCGCCGGGCGCACAGACGCGGGTGTTCACGCCTGGTGCCAGGTGGCCAGCTACGCGGGCCCGCCGGCCCGGGTCAGGTCGCTCAACGCGCTGCTGCCCGACGACGCGGCCGCGATCGACTGCGTTGCCGCCCCTCCCGGCTTCAGCGCCCGCCACGATGCCACCAGCCGCGTCTACTGCTACCGGATCCTGACGCGATCGGCGCGCAGCGCCCACGAGTCTGGGCGGGCCCTGCACCGGACCGGGACGCTCCAGCGCGACCCGCTGCACGCGTGCGCACAGGCGCTGGTCGGCCGTCACGATTTCACTGCCTTCACGCCCAGCGAGACCCACCACGGCCGGTTCTCGCGAGACGTGTTCGCCGCGCAGTGGCGCGAGATCGGTCCCGACGAGCTCGAGTTCTGGATCGAGGCCAACGGTTTCCTGCGTCACATGAACCGCGTCCTGGTCGGGACGATGCTCGGAGTGGCCGCCGGCCGTCGTTCGGTGGCGGAGTTCACCGCGCTGCTCGAGGGGAGACCAAGGGCCGCTGCGGGCCCCACCGCGCCCCCACATGGCCTCTACCTCGCCGGCGTCGGATATGGCGGACAGAGACTGCTCGTCACCTGAGCGGACCAGCTACAGGAGCGCGCCGAGAACTAGACGAATGTTCTACTTGTCTTCGGCGTACAAAAACGTACTATTCCTGTGAGCAGAAGGGGCGCAGCGCATTGTTGGGGGCGACCGCGGCCCGAGCGGTGAGCAGAATGCACCACTCGGGCCACGGTCTTGCGCTGGCGGGGGACGGTCGGGCCTGGTCGGAACCGCGCGCCAACCGCGCGACATCCGGCGCGCCTGTGCGCCGCATAGCATGCAGGGCATGCGGGTTCTGCTCACCAACGACGACGGGATCGAGGCCGGCGGGCTCCAGGCCCTGCGTCGCGCCCTGGTGCGCGTGCCGAGCCTCGAGCTGGCCGTCATCGCTCCCGATGGCAACCGCTCGGCGATGGCGCGTTCGATCACCACCCGCCGTCCGCTCTGGGTGCGCGAGGTGGAGTTCGAGGACGGCACCATCGGCTACGCCACCGACGGCACGCCCGTCGACTGCGTACGCCTGGCCAACCTCGGGCTGATCGCGGGGTTCGCCGCCGAGCTGGTCGTCTCGGGGATCAACCACGGCTCCAATCTCGGAGACGACATCACCTACTCGGGCACCGTCGCTGCGGCCCTGGAGGCGATCGTGCTGGGACTGCCCGGGATCGCGGTCTCCCAGCAGTCAAGCTCACTCGAGCTGGACTTCCGGGCTGGCACGGGCTTTGACTTCACAGTCGCCGCTGACTTCACCGCCCGGCTGGTGGCGGAGCTGGAAACGGTGCCCCTGCCATCCGGGACGCTCCTGAACATCAATGTCCCCGGGGCGGCTCCGCAGGGCGTCGCGGTGGCCGGGCTGGGCAAGCGCATCTATCGCGACGAGTTGGCCCTGATCGATGAGGGGGACGGCCGCCGCCGGCAGTACCGGATCTATGGCGACGCGAGCTTTGAGCGTGACGAGCAGGGCACCGACCTGGCCGCTGTGGCCGCCGGAAAGATCGCGGTGACGCCGATTCACTTCGATCTCACCGACCGCGACGGGCTCGATGCGCTCGAGCGCCACGACCTGACGCGACTGATCGCCCCTGCGGCCGAGGAGGTCAACGACTCGTGAGCTCACCCAAGCGGGGTGGTGCTGAGGGCCCGGCGAAGCGGTCCGCCGAGTTGCGCCGGCAGCTCGAGCACCACGGCCACCGCTACTACGTGCTCGACGACCCCGAGATCGGCGACGATGCCTACGACGGGCTACTCGACGAGCTGCGCGCGCTGGAAGCCGAGCATCCTGAGCTGGTCACGGCTGACTCACCGACCCAGCGGGTGGGCGGTGAGCCGGTCAGCGATCTGGTCAAGGTGAGCCATCCCGAGCCGATGCTCTCGCTGGCCAACGCCCGGTCGGCCGAGGAGCTGCGGGCGTGGATCCAACGGATGCGTAACCACCTCGCCCGAGAGGGGATCGAGGATCCCGCGTTCGAGTTCGTCGCCGAACCCAAGGTCGACGGGCTGGCGATCTCACTCCTGTACCGAAACGGCGTCTTCGAACGCGGGGCCACGCGCGGCAACGGGGAGATCGGCGAGGACGTGACCCATAACCTGCGGACGATCGGCCAGCTGCCGTTGCGTCTGGAGATGGCCGACCCGCCGGAGCTGCTCGAGGTCCGCGGCGAGGTCTACATGTCGCTGCCCGACTTCGCGGCCCTCAACGAGCGCCGCGCCGAGGCCGGGCTCTCCACCTTCATGAACCCGCGCAACTCGGCCGCCGGCACGATTCGACAGCTCGATCCCAAGCTGGCTGCCGCGCGCCCGCTGTCGCTGTGGTGCTACCAGATCGGGGTCACCGAGGGCCTGCGGCTGGGCTCGCACCGGGATGCGCTGGCCTGGCTGCACGAGCACCGCTTCCCCGTGCATCCCGACGTCCGCAAACTCAGCACCGAAGACGAGGTGGTGGCCCAGTGCCGGGCCTGGGAGCAACGTCGCGGCTCATTGGACTTCGAGATCGACGGCGTCGTCGTCAAGGTCAATCAGTACGAGCTTCAGCGCCGGCTCGGGGTCGTCGGACGCGACCCCCGGTGGGCGATCGCCTGGAAGTTCCCGCCCACCACCGCGGTCACCAAGCTCGAACGGGTGGGGTGGAACCCGGGCAAGTTCGGCGATCTTCATCCCTACGCGATGCTCGAGCCGGTCCACGTCGCCGGGGTCACGATCAAGCTCGCCACCCTGCACAACGAGGAGGACCTGGCGCGCAAGGACATCCGCGAGGGCGAGGAGGTGATCGTCCTGCGGGCAGGAGACGTGATCCCCCAGGTGCTCTCCCCGGCGCCGCACGTGGCCGAACGCTCGGATCGCCCGCCGTCTCCGCTCCCGCCCCGGCGCTGTCCGGTCTGCGACACGCCGACGTTCAAGCCGCCGGACTCGGTCTTCACCCGCTGTCCCAACCGCGACTGCCCGGGCCGTCGCTGGCAGCTGCTCAAGCACTACGTTGGTGCGATGGACATCGACGGGCTGGGGGAGAAGCAGGTCAGCCTGTTCATGGAGCTCGGCTGGGTCGCCACGGCGGGCGACTTCTACCGCCTGCAAGCCGAGCGAATCGCCGAGCAGACCGGGTTCGGGCCGGTCTCGGCGGGCAAGCTGGTCGCCGCCGTGGAGGCCTCCAAGGCCCAGCCCTTCGGCCGAGTCCTGTTCGCGCTCGGGATCGAGGAGGTGGGAGCGGTCACCGGCCGCAACCTGGCCCAGCAGTTTCGTTCGGCGCCGGCTCTGCTGGCCGCCGATCCCGAGGCGATCGAGGCGACCCCAGGCGTCGGTCCCAAGATGGCCCAGACGATTCACGACCAGCTCCACGAGGCAGCCATGGCGGCGCTGATCGCTGATCTGAGTGACCAGGGGTTACGTCTGGCGGAGGAGGGTCCGCCGCCCGGGGAAGGCCCGCTGGCCGGCAAGACCCTGGTGCTGACCGGCACGTTGCCTGAGCTGACGCGTGAGCAGGCCACCGAGCTGATCATGCGGGCTGGGGGGCGCGTGACCGGCTCGGTCTCGCGCAAGACTGATTACCTCGTGGCCGGCGAGGCGGCGGGCTCGAAACTCGCCTCGGCCGAGCGCTTGGGGGTGTCGGTCCTGGACGAGACCGGCCTGCGCGCGCTGCTCGGCGACTAGTGGTCAGCCGTTGTACCGGGCCAAGGCGATCTGGATTCGGTTCTGAAGCGGATGGGCGTAGTTGGGATCGATGCTGTTCATCAGCAGCGCATAGGCGAGCGTGTGCCCGTCGCGCGCGTGACAGTAGCCGACCACGTTGGAGGCGTTGGTCAGCGTGCCCGTCTTACCCCGGCAGCGACCCTGTGCGTAGGTGCCCCGCATTTCGTGTGCGAGCGTGCCCGTCTCTCCAGCGACCGCCAGCGAACTGATGAACGGACGATCGGCGGCCTGCTGGCGCAGCAGGGAGACCACATCGGACGGCGTGGTGCGGTCATACCCGGAGAGCCCCGAGCCGTCGTCGAAGCGCGGGTGCAAGCCGAACGTGGCGGCGATCGTCGCGGCAACCACGCCGACTCCCGCCGTTGTGCTGCCGCCCGCCCCGAAGCGCGCCCCGAGGTCCTTGAGCAAGGTCTCGGCAAAGAAGTTGTCTGACGGGGTGTTGGTGAGGGCGAGCAGAGTCGCCATCGGCGGCGAGGCAAGCGCGGTCAGAGGCTGGGCACCAGCGGGGGTCGTCCCGGCTCGGATCCGGGTTGCGGCCGGCACTTTGACGCCCGCGGCACGCAGGGCGGCGCCGAGCTGCTGACCGGATTCGATCGCGGGATGCGGGACGTAGGTCGACCCGTAGGCGTCGGCCCAGCCCCGGTTGAAGGACAGCGCGCTGAGTTCGCCCTCCACGTACCCGGAGGGCGCGTAGCCCGTGGCCGGGGTCCCCCGACGCGAATCGAGCATCGACTCGTCAGCGACGATGGCACCCTGCAAGGCGCCCAGTCCGGTGGCCGCGCGCAGCTGTCCGGCCAGCCGTTGGACGTTGGCGCCGGTCCCGTAGTTGGCGTGATCGAAGCCGGCCGAGCCGAAGGTCGGGTCACCCCCTCCTCGGAGGTAGAGGGTGCCGACGAACGTGGCTCCTCGCATCGAGCCGACGCCGAGCACCGAGGTGCTGAGCGTGCCCCGGGGTCCGAACTTGAGCAGGGCCGCGGAGGTGGTGTAGAGCTTCTGCACCGAGGCGGGCAGCCGGCCCACGCGGGGGTTGTCTGAGAACAGCGTCTGGCCGGTGTTGAGGTCCAGGACAACCGCGCCGCTGGCACGCCCGGCGGCGCGCATGGTGGTGCTCAGCGTGTTCGTCAACCCGCGCGCGGCCGGCGCGTGCGGTTGCGCGGCCGAGGCCGGCACCGCTGCGGCGGCGGAGACGGAGGCGGCGATCAGCGTGAGGACTGCGGCCGACAGGGCAAGACGTCGTCGCACTGCCCGTATGTAACCGCTCGGGAAGGGGAAAGCTTCGCTCCCGGCGCAGAAAAGGCGGAGCCGGGCTGCCCGAGTGGCCGTAGACTGCCCAGTCCTATGGGCAAGGTCGTCAAGCTCGCCGCCTCGGCCGCCGACCGCCGGGCAGCGGCCGCGCGGGCCGCGGCCGCGGGCCGCCGGCAGCGATCGAAGTCAGCTCTCGTCCTCGGAGGCGGGGGCTTCACCGGCGGCGTGTACGAGATGGGTGCACTGCGGGCCCTCGATCTCCTGTCGGTCAACCGGACCGTCAACCAGTACGACGTCTACGTGGGCACGAGCGCCGGCGCCTTCGTGGCCGCTGCGGTGGCCAACGGCGTTACCCCCGAGGAGATGATGCGGGTCATCGTGCAGCAGGTACCGACCCCGTTCCCGGATGCGCGCGTCAGCTCGCTGCTCAAGCCCAACTACAAGCAGTTCCTGACCCGCGGGGCGTTGCTCCCGCTGCGTGTGGCCCAGCTGCTGCGCCAGCTCGCGCGCGACCTGGGCCAGATCTCGGCCGTGGACATCGCCCTCGGTCTCGCCGAGGTCCTTCCCTCAGGGCTCTACTCGGGCGAGGGAATCGAAAACTACGTGCGCCGGATCCTGTCTGATCCCGACCGGACCGACGACTTTCGCCTGCTCCCCAACGAGCTGTATGTGGCCGCCACCGACCTCGACACCTGCGAGCGGATCGTGTTCGGTACTGAGGGCTGGGACGACGTGCCGATCTCCCGGGCGGTCAGCGCCTCGAGCGCGCTGCCGATGATCTACAAGCCCGTCGAGATCCGCGACCGAGAGCTCGTGGACGGTGGGCTGATTTCGACCACCAACCTGGACATCGCGGTCGAGGCGGGCGCCAAGTTCATCGTCGTCGTCAATCCCCTCGTGCCCTACATCAACCCCTTCGAGAAGCGGATTCCGACGCTGACCGGCTCCCGGATCCAGCGGGTGTCAGACATGGGCTTTCCCCAGATCGGCTACCAGGCGTTCAAGATGCTGGCCCACCAGCGGCTGCACGAGCAGGCCAAGCGCTGGGAGCAGCGCTATCCCGGGGTGGACATCATCTTGATCGAGCCCGACGTGAGCGACGAGCTGATGTTCCAAACCAGCGTCATGAACTTCAGCTCCCGGGTCGAGATCGCCCGTCATGGCTTCCAATCGGTGACGCTCAAGCTCGCCCACGACTACCCGAGGTTCAAGCGGATCTGTGCCCGCCATGGAATCGAGATCTCCGCTACCCGGGTGCGCAAAGTCGTCAAGCACTTCGAGGCCGAGCGGGAGTCGACCCGCGCTTGGCGCAAGATCCTCGAGCAGACCACCTCGACCCTGCTGCGCCAGTCAGCTCAAGACTAATCGCCGGCGCGGCTGCACCGGCGCCAACCGTCGGTTCGGCGCTAAGCGCTAGCCGCCTGAGGCTGCGTTGCAGGCATGATGCCCAACTCTTGACGCAGCGTCGTAAGGAAGAGGGTTTTGTCGATCCGACCGTTGAAGATCGGGACGCCCAACTCGACGCACTTGACGATCACATCTCGCCGTTCCAAGCCGGCTTCCCGGGCCAGCTCGCTGGGCGTCAGGTGATTGGCCATCGGTGCTCTCCTTTGCCGTTCACGAATGCTCATCCAGTATGCCCCTTTGCCCGGACGCGAGCAAGGGGACCAGCGAATGTGCTACTTGATTGATCAAAAAGCGGAGTTCGCGGGTAGACGTTTGTCTTAACACTGGCTGGACAAATCTCGAATAAACGTTACAGTTCAGTAAAGCGCCGTTTAGGGGCGGCGCCCGATCTCCGAGGCTGGTGGTTAAGGCACTGATGCTGAGCATGACCTCGATTACGCCGACCGCGTGCTCCGAGCACGAGCTGCTCACCGCTGCCCGCGCAGGCGACGATCGCGCCTTCGAAGAGCTGTATTCGCGCTACCGGGGGCGGATCGGGGGCTTCATCCGCAGCCGGGTGGGCGACCACGGACGGGCCGAGGACATCGGACAGGAGGTCTTCATGTCCGCTCTGCGACGGCTTCGCGCGAGCGATGGCTCGATCCAGTTCAAGCCGTGGATCTACGAGATCGCCAAGAACGCGTGTATCGACGAGTACCGCCGGACCCAGCGTGCCCGCGAAGTCTCCCTTGACGTCGACGAGGATGCCGGCTGTCCACGCCCGCTGCTCTCGCTCGCGCCGACGCCTCCCGCTGCGGCCGAAACCAGGCAGCGTCTTGACCATCTCCGCTCCGCCTTCGGCGGACTCTCGGACAGCCATCACCAGTTGCTCGTCCTCCGCGAGCTCGAGGGCCTCTCCTACGAGGAGATCGGCGCTCGGACTGGCATGTCGCGGCAGATGGTCGAGAGCGCGCTGTTCCGCGCCCGGCGCAAGCTCACCGAGGAGTACAACGAGCTCGCCAGCGGCCGCCGCTGCCAGCAGGTTCAAGGCGCGATCGCCGACGGCCGCGCGATCACCCGGCGCTCGTTCGGTGTGCGCGAGCGCCGCCAATTCGCGCGTCACCTCGCGCACTGTCAGCCGTGCCGGATTCAGGCCAACCTGGCCGGCGTCGACGAGTCACTAGTCAAGCCGCGCGGCGTCGGCGCGAAGATCGCCGCGCTCCTGCCCTTCCCGCTCTGGCGCTGGCCTTGGGGGGGAGGCCGCGTGGCGCGCGAGGCCGTGGTCCGCACCGGCTCGCACCCCGCAGCCCTCAACTCTCTCTCGAACGCCGCCGCCCTCGGCGAGCCGGCGGGCGCGTCGGCGCTCGGCGGTGCCGCCGTCGCCGCGGCGGTGCTGGCACTGACCGGGGCCGGTGCGGGGCTGGCTCCTGCCGCTGCCGGTCATCATCGCGGGGTCCGGCCGCACCAGGCAGCGGCCGCGTTGCCTCGCTCGACCACGATCCCGCAACCGCCGTCGCGCCCGACCACATCGGCTCCGAGACTCCCGCCCGCCATCGGCGTCAAGGCCGTCCGGACCGGTCGCAGGCGGGGCCACATCGCGCCCGCCCTCCGTCCGGTCGCGCGTCCGACCACGTCCGCTCCACGTGCGTCCGCGCCGCAGCACGGGGCGGCGACCACAACGGCCCCGGCCGCTGCCGCGCCGCGCGGTCCCACCGCGGCCGGATCGCTACCGAGCGTGTCTGCTCCCAGCACCCCCGCCGGCGCCGCCGGCGTGCCCGCACCCGCCAAGCCGCTGGTCAATACCGTCGCCGGGCCGGTCGGCGCGACGACCAACACCGTCAACAAGGTGCTCGGATCCACGCCCCTGGGTGGGACCACTGGCTCCGCGGGCCCGGCGCTGGGTGCCGGGAGCCCGGCGGTGGGCGCGGCGCAGGCCGCTGGGAGCCAGGCGCTGGGCGCGGCGCAGGCCGCTGGGAGCACCGCCGCTTCGATCTCGTCAGTCGCCACGGCAGCCGCTACCGGCGCCGCCAAGCTCGCCACTGGCGGCTGAGCGGGTCCCGCCCGCCGAGGGCTGGCCACCAACCCCTGCGCGCTAGGGCCATGCGGATCGACGTGCTGCATCTAATGCACCGTATGCGGCCCTCAGATACAGCACGTCCAGCCTCCCCTGGGATCGCGTGACATCGGGCGCCCAGATGTGACGAGACTGCGTCAAGGCTGGCCGGGGCGGCCCGGCGCGGACGCGGGGCAAAACCACCTGTGGGATACTGGCTTCATCGGGGCGTGGCGCAGCCTGGTAGCGCGCACCGTTCGGGTCGGTGAGGTCCACGGTTCAAATCCGTGCGCCCCGATATCAATCATCGCTATCGGAAGCGCTCGGGCTCACTCGCCGCCGCCCCGGCGCAGCCGACGCCGCTCCGCGCGCGGTGGGCGCAGTTGGATCGGGCGATTGCGCGAGCGACGGAGGATGAGGAAGGCGACCGTGCCCCACATGGCCGGGATCCACAGCGCGATCGCGTGGTAGACGACCGTCGCCGCCGTGGCCAATGTGGCGGGGGCGCCGTAGAGGATGAGCATGCCCACCAGGCTGCCGTCGAGTACGCCGATGTTGCCCGGGATCGGGATCAGGTTTGAGAGGTAGCCGATCTGGTAGGCCAGGACCAGGGCGGCCAGGGGTGGCACGTGGCCGGCGGCGGCGAAGCACGCCGCGAGCACCCCGATGTCACACCAGAGAAAGGCGATCGCCCCGAGGATGCGCCAGTCGGTGGTGAACAGCACCTGCTCGGTCTGGCGGATCGTGAGCGCGGTCTCCTGGAGCAACGAGCGGACC
>JBOGYN010000367.1:0-16919 GCA_050696855.1 Solirubrobacteraceae bacterium
CAGAGAGTCAGACCCGTCCGATGGGCCGCGACACGAGCGGCGTGCGCGGGATGAACGTCTCCCAGAAGAACAACTCCGTGCTGGCCATTGACGTCGCCCGCGACGATCAGGAGCTGCTCGTCGTGACCGAGAACGGCTACGGCAAGCGCAGCCAGATCTCCGATTACCCCGTCAAGGGCCGCGGGACGATGGGGGTCAAGACCATCACCCTGACCGAGAACAAGGGCGCTCTGGCCGGCGCACTCGTCGTCCGCGAGCATCAGGAGCTGGTCTTCATCTCCCAGAACGGGATGGTCCAGCGCACCTCGGTGCGGGGCATCAACCTCTACGGACGCGCCTCTCAGGGCGTGCGGGTGATGAACATCCGCGACGATGATCAGGTGTCGGCGGTGGCACTGGTCGTGGAGTCCGAGGCGGCCACGGCGGCCCCCGTGGTCGGCGACGAGCCCGTTGATCTACTCGACTCCGATGCCCCCGTCCTGGAAGCGCCCGCGAGTGATGCACTCGAAGACGGTGCCGACGACGACACCGACCCCGAACACGGCGCTGAACCTGACGCTTAGCCATGGGTCTCGCCACTACGATCACCGTCTGTCTTATGCCACGACGGGAGGGCTCCGATGGATTTCAAGCTGGAACTGGTGGCGATCCCCGTCACCGATGTCGACCGGGCCAAGGCGTTCTACGTCGACGGCCTCGGGTTCAACCCTGACTTCGACCATCAGGTCAACGATGAACTGCGCTTTGTGCAGCTCACCCCGCCGGGCTCGGCCTGCTCGATCTCGATCGGCACGGGGATCACCAATGCCGAGCCGGGCTCGGTCAAGGGGATGCAGATGGTCGTGAACGACATCGAGGGCGCGGCGGCGGAACTTCGCACGCGGGGGGTCGACCCGGGAGAGATCGAGGACTTTCCCTGGGGCCGTTTTCTGTTCCTGACTGACCCGGACGGCAACCGCTGGGCTATCCAGCAGGTCCCGCCGCGGCCCGCGCCGAGTGAGTGACGGGCCCGGCCGCTGAGGAGCTGCGCCCAGGTGCCGAGCTGACCCGACAAGCAGCTGAACTCGTCGCGGCACTTCGCTATTCTGCGCGTACCAGAGAAAGGAGGTGGTCCGAACTTGTCTGACAGTTTTTGCGGGACCCTGGAGGTGTCCGGCCGCTAGGTCGGAGGCTGACCCCGCTTAGCGGAGTCCCCCCGCGACACCGCCGCACTGGGCGCCGGGAGTAGTCCCTCCGGCAAGGAAGTAGCCACAGGCGGAAATCGCAGCCAATGTTGTCCCGAGGGGCGCCGGTGTGACCGGCGCCCCTCGGCGTTTCTGGTCGGCTAATCTCGAAGGCATGTGTCGAAACATCCGCACCCTTCACAACTTTGACCCCCCGGCTTCCAACGAGGAGGTCCGCGCGTCCGCACTCCAGTACGTGCGCAAGATCAGCGGTTTCACCAAGCCCTCCAAGGCCAACGAGGCCGCCTTCGCCGCCGCTGTTGATGCGGTCAGCGCCGCGTCGATGGAACTGCTCGGCGAGCTGACCAGCGCCGCACCGCCCAAGGACAGCGAGGTCGAGGCGGCCAAGGCGCGGGCCCGCTCGGCCCAGCGCTACGCGGCCTAGCCGAACGCGGTCAGTCGTCGGAAGGCCGGGCCTGGAGCCCGGCTCGCTCGCGCTGTGCGCGGGCGACCCGTCCCCCGCCGGCGGCCAGGAACATTCCGACGATCGCCGTGACCACCGCGAGCAGCGGCGGGAAGCTGCCCAGCGAGACCTTGGCGTGCGTACCCGCGATCGCATGCGCGACGAGCAGCGCGATCCCGTAGATCAAACCGCCGGAGAAGCCCCGGTCGGCGCCGCCCCAGCCGTCACGATGCTCAAACCCGGACAGGAACGCACCCAGCCCGGCCAGGATCGCGATCACCCAGTACGCCGGGCTCGAGATTCCGACCAGGATCCCGGCCGCCGCCCCCACCACCGCCGGCACAACGCCCCCGAGCACGATCTGCGCCTCGCGCGACCGATCCCTGAACAGGGGGGTCATCGCAATCCGCCCCGCCGGCTGCGCCGCTCCCGCCCCCTCTGCCTTGTTCGCGGTCATCGACGTCTGACAGCCTATCGGCGGGGCACCACGCAGCGCAAACCGTCTAGGGGGCTCGCCGCGCTGTCCGACGTCCGCGCGACCGCCGCCGGACGACAGCGGTCATCCGCCAGCAGCAGAAGCGCTAACGCTGAAAGGGGCTCGCGAGGCCCCCGCGGGCGCACCGCGACTACTGCTGGCGGACAACCGCTGCAGCCCGGCGCGGATCGGGCAGGGGGACGCCCGGAGGATCGCCGCCGCGGCCCGCACCGGTCGCGTCGTTCGCACCCGGCTCAGCCCCCGCACCCAGCGTCAGCACTCCCGGTGCGGACGGGGCCGGTGATCCGCCGGCGCGTCCGCTCAAGCAGCCTCAGCGCCCAGCGAGCATCGGAATGTCAGGCGGCCAGGTAGGCGCGCCAGGCAGCGGGGATCGTGGGGCTCGCCACCTGGATGAAGACGTGCGGACTCGGCGTGCGGGGCATCTTGCTGAGCCGCATGCCCGAGTGGCGCAGCAACGCATTGCCCTTGCGGCGATTGCACGGTGCGCACGAGGCGACGATGTTCTCCCAGCTCGAGCGGCCGCCCTTGGAGCGGGGGACGACATGGTCGACGGTCAGGTTGGAGCGCGAGCCGCAGTACTGACAGGTCCAGTCGTCGCGGGCGAAGACGGCCCGGCGGGTGATCTTGCGCCGGTGGGTGTCCCGGGGGATGCGGACATAGCTGACCAGGCGGATCACCATCGGGCGCGACATCGTCGCGCGCTCGGAGTGAAGCTTCCACTCAGAGCGCTCGATGACCTCGGCCTTCTCTTTGAGCAGGAGGACGACCGCGCGCCGGACCGTGCAGACATTGATCGGTTCGAAAGTCGCGTTCAATACCAGCACCCGACCACCCTCACGCCCGCGCCGCTGGTGCTGTGAAAGCGGCGCGGACCCCAATGGCGCTGGTGGTACGAGGGAGCCCATGGTCGTGCGGGCAAAAGTGTACCGACGGCCCCGGCTCGCGCCTGTCACTTGCTTGATACCGATATTCCGCCAGCCGCCCCGGCCGGACGGCATAACCGAGCACCGAACTAGGCGGCCGGGAACGTACCCAGCACGCGCAGAACTTCGACGTGCTCGCGCATCTGCTCGAGGCTGGCGGCGACGTGGGGCTCGGCGTCGCGCCCTTCGAGGTCGATGAAGAACATGTAGCGCCCGAGCCCCTGTTTACGGGGGCGTGACTCGATCCGGGTCAGGTTGACGCCGCGGCTGGCGAACTCCGACAGGCAGGCGACCAGCCAGCCTGGGGCCTCGGACCCGACACCCCAGAAGACGATCGCCGTCTTCCAGGGACCCAGGGGAGCAGTCGGACCCGCGGCCGGACCTCCCGGCCGGTCCCCGGCGGGACCCAACCAGACGAACCGGGTCTCGTTGTCGGGCACGTCCTCGACGCCCGTCCGCAGCACCCGGCAGCCGTAGCGCTCGGCGGCCACGCGCGTGCCCAGGGCCGCCCACGGTCCCTTGTGATCGGCGACCAGGCGGACGGCCTCGGCGGTTGAGCTGCCGGCCATCACCTCGGCCCCCGGTAGATGGGCGCGGATGAACCGGGCGCACTGGCCGCTGGCCTGGGGATGGGAGATGACGACCTCGATCTCGGAGAGCTCGAGCTCGGTCCGGGCGATCAGGCAGTGGCGGATCGGGTGCACGACCTCGCCGAGGATCGAAACGTCCTCGGTCTCCATGGCCAGTGCATCGAGGGTGGCGTTGACCGAGCCCTCGAGCGAATTCTCGATCGGCACCAGCGCCCGCGGCACCTCGTGGCGGTGAACCGCCATGACGGTGTCATAGACGGTCGGATAGGCGACCAGCTCGAGCTCGGCGCCCTGGCTGGCCGCGAGCAGCGCCTCGTGGGTCCAGGTGCCCTCGGGTCCGAAGTAGCCGGCCCGCACGGTGCTTGCCGCGTCCGCTCGTCCGCCGAGCTCAGCCGGTGCTCGCCGGCTGGCCGCCTTCGAGGGCGACCCGAATCGCCTCGTTCTCCTCCGGCGACAGCTCGAGCTCGCCGCGGCCCGCGTGGACCTGCTTGGCGTACATGCGGGCCTGGTCGCGATGGTGAATCGAGGACAAGACAATTCCCGAGCGGGAGGCATCGAGCAGGGCGATCGAGGTCGACTGGCGACCGGACATCTCGCCGTAGGCGTCGTAGCGCACCAGCGAGCGGTAGGCGATCGCGCCGTCCAGCCGACGCTCGGAGACGCCCATGCGCTCATCCAGTCGGGCGGCGACGTCCTGGAGGTAGACGTTGAGGGCCTCGAAGTCGCCCTGAAGCCGGGCGGCGTGAGTGACCAGATCCTGGCGCTGATCCCCAAGCACGACCCGCTGGTCGCTGCGTACGCGCCGGAGGCGGATAGCGAGGGCGGCGGCCACCAGCAGCGCGAACACGGCCACGGCACCGGCGGCGATGGCGATGATCCCGACCGTGCCGGTGAGCGGCTGGGTGGCGGCGGTGACGACGAGCGCGGTGCTGATCAGGACTTGCACCGCGCCAAGGATAGGCCCCCGCGCTACTTGAAGGTGACCGGGAAGGAGAGCGAGTTGTTCGACGTGTTCTTCTCGCCCGGAACCTTCTGGATCGTCGCCACCACGGTCTGGGTCCCCGCGGCCGGGCTCGACTTCAGGGTCACCTGACAGCTGCCGTGCTGTCCGGCGAAGGTCTCGGGCACCGTCTTCTCGCCACTGACGCTGGTCCCGCTGACCGTGACCTGGCAAAGCACGCCGGTCTCGTTGTTGTTGCCACCGTTGGTGTAGTTGAGCGTGAAGGTCGGGGGCGGGCTGGCGGTGATCGAGTTCGTCGAGCCGGTCTGAAGCGTGGTGCCGGCCACGCTCACCGAGTCCAGCGAGTGGCCGTGCAGCCCGGGGGCGACCTTGCCCGAACGGCGAGCCCCAGGCAGCGAAACGTGGAGCTCGGTGGCGATGAACTCTGGGGTCACCCAATGCACGTCGGACACGAACTGGCCACCGGAGATCGACTCACCGTTGGGAGCGCCGACGGCGATCCCGGCGTCGTGCAGCGCCCCGGCGATCGCGGTCGCGATGTAGTCCTTGTAGAGGACGTCGGAGGCATAGAACTGCGCCATCGCCCCGGCGATCGCGTTGATCGCGTCCTTGCTGGTCGAGGTCCCGAGGGCAGGCTGGATCTGGGAGGCGATCGTGCTGATCCCGTTCGTCCGCATCCGCATCGCCAGCACGAGGTTCTGGTGGGCGGTCTTGAGCTGATCGGGCGCGCTGAGCCCTCGAGTGTGGCTCAGGTCCTTCTGCGCGCTGGCCAGGACCTGGTTGATGTTGTTCTGCAGGCTGGTGGCCGTGCCCGAGCCGGCGCTCGAGAGCTCTTGGAACAGCTTGGCCCCGGTCGTGTCGGACTCCTGGATCAGCGAGGAAACACTGTTGGTGTAGTCCTTGAGCGCGCTGTTGGCCGCGCTCACCTGGCAGCTGTGCACGCCGAGGGCGATCAGGATGACCACGATCAGCAGCGCTACGGCCGCCGCGCCCCGGCGAGCCTGGATCGATTGCTGGTCGCCTGGGGGCCTACGACCAGTTCCCGAGGGCCGGCGTCGGCGCGGTTGTGTGCGAGGTGGGGTACGAGGCTCGTCCACCTCGTCGAAGAACGACACGCGAGATCGCTCCTTTAGGGACTTGTGAAGTGCGCAGTATGACTCCCGGCACGGCTGGATAAGCAACCGGGCATCGCGCCGTGCACTCGGCGAAAGGCTGCGACCACCTCTTCCCGCGCGCAGGGACCGGGCCCGCGACGTTGAAAACCGGTCTCATGCGCGCCAGCCAGGCACGGACTGCCCGGTCGGCCGATCGCGCTCGGTCTCGGGCGGATGGGCCCGCGCCCAACGCGCCGACCGCGCCGACCGCGCCGAGCGGTTCTCGCCGGACGTCGACCGCGCCGCCGGCCCCGGTCGTGCTCGACCGCTACCGGCTGCAGCGCCGGCTCGGCGCCGGTGCCTTCGGGACCGTTTGGCTGGCTCGGGACGAGCGGCTCGAGCGGGATGTCGCAGTCAAGATCCTGCCCCGGGAGCGGGTCATCGGCGGCCGCTTCGAACGCGAGGCGCGCGCGGCCGCGCGCCTTTCGCATCCCGGCATCGTCACCCTCTATGAGGCGACGGTGGACGATGACGGCGCCTACCTGGTGTCCGAACTGGTGCGCGGCAAGACCCTCGACGCGC
This sequence comes from Solirubrobacteraceae bacterium, assembly GCA_050696855.1. Classification (GTDB taxonomy): domain Bacteria; phylum Actinomycetota; class Thermoleophilia; order Solirubrobacterales; family Solirubrobacteraceae; genus Palsa-465. Next base: position 6,273 of record JBOGYN010000367.1, read on the forward strand.
TGCTCGAGGCCGGCCGCCTGTCCGATCGGGACATCATCGGGATCGGGGTCGCGCTCTGCGACGCGCTCGCCCACGCCCACGACGAGGGCGTTGTGCACCGGGACGTCAAGCCATCCAACGTGTTGGTGCCCACGCGCCCGGTCACCCCGGACCAGGTGGCCAAGCTAACTGACTTCGGCGTCGCTCGCGTGGTCGGCGGGGATACGCTGACGATGACCGGGGACGTGATCGGGACGCTGGCCTACATGGCCCCCGAGCAGGCGGAGGGGCGCGAGGCCGGGGCTTCGGCCGACCTCTACTCACTGGCTCTGGTCCTGTACGAGGCGCTCGCGGGGGTAAATCCCGTGCGCATCACCGCGGGCGCCCAGCGCGCCCGCCGTCTCGGCGCCCACCTGCCGCCGCTGCGTCGCCAGCGCCATGACCTGCCGCGCACGCTCGGCTCGGGCATCGACTTCGCCCTGCGGCCCCATCCCCGCGAGCGGGGCCGAGTGTCGGATCTGCGCCAGGCTCTGGTGGCCGCGCACGGACAGGTCAGAGACGAGCCCGGCGTGGTCGCGGCCCCGCGGATCAGCCGCGAGCACCGGTCCGACGAGGCGTGGAGCCACAGGGACGCACCCGGGCCAGCCGATTACCCCGAGCCGGCCGACCCTGAGGCCGCGGAAGGCGCCGAGGCCGACGATGAGGCGCAGCCCCGCCGAGCCTGGCCGGCCCGGGGCCTGGCGAGCGCCGGAGCGGCGGCGACGGCCGCTTGGCTGACCGCGCACGTGCTCTCTCCGGTGGGGTGGGGTGGGGCCGTCTCCCCAGCGGCCGCGGCCCTCGTGGCCGCTGCTCTGATCCTGCTTGTGCCTCGGTTGGGGTGGCTGGCGCTGCTCGTCGCCACGGGCGCGGCTACGGCGGCTCAGGGCCACGCCGGCTTTGCGCTGCTGGCCGGGGTCACGCTGCTCGTGCCGGTGGTTCTGGCCCCCCTGCGAGCCACGGTCTGGCCGCTCGCCGCGGGTGCACCCGCCCTCGGCCTGGCCGGGTTGGCCGGCGCCTGGCCCGCCCTGGCCGGTCTGGCGCCCAGCGCCTGGCGTCGGGCGGCGATCGGCGCGGGCGGCTGGGTCTGGCTGGTGCTCGTCACCCCGATCACGGGGCGCGTCCTCTACGTCGGTCCTGTGCCCAGCATCCCTCCGGCCTCGCAGTGGGGCGGCTCGGTGTCGGCGACCGCCACCCACGTGCTGAGCCCGCTCCTGCGCTCCGGGGTCCTGGCTCCGGCGGTCGTCTGGGCCGTGGCAGCGGCGATGCTGCCGTGGCTGGTCCGGGGTCGCTCGCTGCCCCTCGATCTCGTGCGCGTGGTGGTCTGGGCGGCGAGCCTGGTCTCGGCGACCCCGGCGGCGATTGCCGCCGTCCACGGTTCCGCTGGGGTCCCGACCGTGCACGGAGCCGTCCTGGGTGGCGTGCTCGCTGTGGTTGTGGCCCTGGCGCCGCGCTGGCTGGGCGTCGGACGGCTGCCTTGGCCGCCGACTAGCGCCGGGCGGCATTTTCCGTAGCATGAATCGGCCCCCCGGGGCTTACCCATGAGCTTCCTCAGGAGCATCGAGAGCAAGATCGCCGGCCTCGTCGAAGGCTCGTTCAATCGTGCCTTCAGATCGGAGGTACGCCCGGTCGAGATCGCCCGCAAGCTGGCTCGGGAGATGGAGGAACACAAATCGCTCTCGGTTTCGCGGGCCTATGTCCCCAACGAGTACCGGGTGTTCCTGTCCCCCCGGGATCGCGAGCGCTTCGCCGATTACGAGGAGGCGCTCACCGGCGAGCTGGCCGGATACCTGCTCGAACACGCCCGACGCGAGCAGCTTGCCCTGGTATCGCGCCCGGTGGTCGTGTTCGAGACCGACGATCGGCTCGGCCTCGGGGAGTTCGGGATCCAGACCCGCGCGGTCAGCCCCGAGCACGATCGTCACCCGGAGGACGCCGAGCCGCCACCTTCCGAGGAGACGGGCCGGACGATGGTCTACAGCACGGCCGGCCGGGTGTCCGAGCCGCTCGAGGAGCGAGCCCGCGTCCGCAAGCAGACTGCCCTGCTGATCACCGGCGGCAAGCGGCTCGTGGTCGGCTCCGGCGGCGCCACCGTCGGCCGCAGCCGCCAATGCGAGGTGATGCTCGATGACCCCAACATCTCCCGCACCCACGCCGAGGTCCGTCCTCGCGGGGGCTCCTGGGTGGTGACCGATCTCGGTTCGACCAACGGGACGCGGCTCAACGGCCGGCGTCTGGACGGCTCCGAGGTACTTAAGCCGGGCGACGAGATCGAGCTCGGCACCTCGAAAATCACCTTCGAGCTCGAGTAGGAGGCTCCCCTGCTCGCGCCCGTCTCAGTCGGCCTGAAATTTGGCTTCCTTGCCGTCCTCTACCTGTTTCTGATGTGGGTGGCGTGGAGTGCGCTACGCGATCTGCGCCGCGGCCGCGGTGGCCTGGTCGAGTCCGATCAGCCGCCGCCGGCGGACGCCACCGGCATGTACACAGCCGCCTCGGGCTTCGGGCCCTCGGATGAGTTCGAGCCTCGGTTGCTCGTCGAGCGTGCCACCGGCCACGAGACGGGCGTTGCCTACGACCTCACGGAGGGCGCTACGCTCGGCCGCGGTGACGTCGAGATCCGCCTCGATGACCCGTTCGCCTCATCGCGCCATGCCCGGATCTCGCTCGAAGGTCACGTGGTGGTGATCGAGGATCTGGGCTCGACCAACGGGACCTACCTGAACGAGAACCCCCTCAACGGCCCCCAACCGCTGCACGACGGGGATCTGATCCGGATCGGCGACTGCGAGTTCACCTACCTGCAATGACCGATCTCACTGAGCCCAGAGGCTGATCGCGATGCTGCGCGCAGCCCACACCACCTGGAAGACCGACACGGGTCGACAGCGGCGAGACAACGAGGACAACGCCTTCGCGCGCGCTCCTCTATTCGTGATCGCCGACGGCATGGGGGGCGCCCAGGCCGGTGAGGTCGCTTCCAAGCTCGCCGTCGAGGCTTTTCAGGGTGAGCTCCCCGACAGCGGGAGCCCCGAGGAGCGCCTGGCCAATCGCGCCCGCGACGCCAACCGCAAGATCTACGAGATCTCGCGTTCCGAGCATGAGCGCGCGGGCATGGGGACCACCTTGACCGCCGTCTACGTAGATGACGCCGACCTCGCCGTGGCCCACGTGGGCGACAGCCGGGCCTACCTGTTCCGCCACGGTGAGCTCGGACGCCTGACCCAGGATCACACGCTGGTCGAGGAGCTCGTGCGGCGCGGCAAGCTGACCGAGGAGCAGGCCGCCGAACATCCGCAGCGGTCGATCATCACCCGCGCTCTCGGGGTCGACCCGGAGGTCGATGTCGATACGCGGACCTACGCTGCACGGGCCGGCGACGTCGTGCTGCTGTGCAGCGACGGTCTGACCTCGATGATCTCCGAGGACGAGATCGTCGCGATCCTGGAGGGCGAGCACGACCTCGACCGGGCGGCCGAGCGCCTGATCGCCGCCGCCAACGAGGCCGGCGGCCGCGACAACATCACCGTCATCCTGTTCAGGCTCGAGGAGGTAGGTGATTCGCCGGCCGGCGACCAGCCGACCGAGGTCGGGCTCACGCCGGCGGCTTCGAGCCCGGACCCCGGAGGCCAACCCAGCGCGCCCGGCTCGGCACCGAGCGCGACCCTCACCGCCCCACGTACGCAGGCGCCTCCCGAGCTCGGCCCCAAGGCGGCCGCGCCGCTGGCGCGCACCCAGGGCCGCAAGGAGTCACGAGCGGGCCGGCGCGGCCGCGGACCCCGCCGGTTCGCCCGGACCGCGGCCGCACTGTTGACGGTGCTGATCGTCCTGGCCCTGATCGGCGCTGGGGGCTATCTGGCCACCCGGCAGCTGTTCTTCGTCGGCACCAACTCCCAGGGCCTGGTCACGATCTATCGCGGCCTGCCTTATGACCTGCCGCTCGGGGCTCACCTCTATGAGTCGTTCTACGTCTCCGGGGTGCCCGTCTCGGTCGTCCCCGGCGCACGCCGGGCCAAGCTGTTGGACCACCACCTCCGTTCGCAGGCGGATGCGATCAGCCTCGTGCATACCGCCGAGCTCGGCCAGCTCGCCAAATGAGCAGCCGGATGACGAGCGCCGCCGCCTTTCAGGCGAGCCCGGACGGCGAGCGGCGGCGATGAGCGCTCGCAACCGAGAGCTGTTCGGGTTGATTCCCGCCTCGCTGCTCGTGACCGCCGGGTTCGCCGGCGTCTTCATCCAGCGCTCGAACGCGCTCTCGAACATCTCACTCACCTACGGGGCGATCTTCCTCGGCCTGTGCCTGGCCGGTCACATCTTCATTCGCGTCACGCTCCCCAACGCCGACCCGTACCTGTTCCCGCTCGTCGCCGTGCTGGCCAGCTTCGGCCTGGTGATGATCTACCGGATCGACGCCACCTACGCCCGCCAGCAGGCGCAATGGTTCGTGCTTGGGCTGATCCTGTTCGCAGTCACGATCGTCGCCTTTCGCGACTACCGCAAGCTCGAGCGCTACCGCTACGTCATCGTCGCCGTGTCCTTGGGGCTGATGATCCTGCCCCGCTTCCCGGTCGTCGGCTACCAGGCCAACGGTGCCTATCTCGGTGTCCGCATCCCGGGCCTGTTCGTCTTCCAGCCGCCCGAGTTCACCAAGATCGGCCTGGTCATCTTCCTGGCCAGCTATCTGCGCGATACGCGGCAGCTCCTGGTCGTCGGCGCGCGCCGGATCCTGGGAGTGACGATCCCGCCGTTCAAGCACTTCGGCCCAGTGCTGGTCATCTGGGGGATGGCGATGGCGATCCTCGTTCTGCTCTCCGACGTGGGGACATCGGTGATGTTCTACGGCGCTCTGCTGGCCATGCTCTACGTGGCCACCAACCGGGTCTCGTTCGTGGTCGTCGGGCTGGTCGCGGCCGGGATCGGCTTCTGGTACCTGGGGACCCACATCCCCCACATCCACGCCCGGGTCGAGACCTGGCTGAACCCGCTGAACCCTCGGCTCTACAACGCGCCCCTGGGTAGCTATCAGGTCGCTAATTCTCTCTTCGCCCAGGCGGCCGGCGGACTCTTCGGACAGGGCTTTGGCCAGGCCGTGCTGACCATGCCCAGCGGCGCCACGCTCCTGCCCTTCCCCCAGACCGACATGATCTACGCGGTCATCACCGACGAGCTCGGCCTGTTCGGGGCGACCGCCGTTCTGCTCACCTATCTGATCTTCGTCTGGCGCGGGTTCAAGATCGCGATGCTGGCCCGTGATTCGTTCTCCAAGCTGCTGGCCGCCGGCCTGACCGCGATGTTCGCGCTCCAGGTGTTCGTGATCGTCGGAGGGGTGACCCGGGTGATCCCCCTCACCGGCGTGACGCTGCCCTTCATCGCCTACGGCGGCTCCTCGATTCTGGCCAACTTCGTGCTGATCGCGCTGCTGCTGCTGGTCTCCGATCGAGCGCGGAGGGTGACACCGTGAACGCCGCGATCGCCAAGCTGTTCGGGGTCGTGGTCCTCCTGTTTGCCCTGCTGGTCGGGTGGACCTCGCGCTGGACCGTGTTCGAGGCCTCGTCGCTGGCCGCGAACCAGCTCAACCGCCGGACGCTCGTCGACGAGCTGCGCATCCGGCGGGGGGGAATCATCGCCGACGACGGCACGGTGCTGGCCAAGTCGGTCTCCGCCCCCCAACAGACGTGGACCCGGACCTACCCGACCAGGTCGCTGTTCGCCCAGCCGATCGGCTACTTCAACGCGCTGCAGGGACAAGCCGCCGGGCTGGAGCGCTCGCGGACCCCGGAGCTCCAGGGGTTGCAGACCGGGCTGAGCTCGGTCTTCGGTCAGCTCGGTGGTTCCCAACGGGTCGGCGACGAGGTCCACACCACCCTTGACCCCAAGGCCCAGCGCCTCGCCCAGCAGCTGCTCGCCGGCCGGGCCGGGGCGGTGGTCGCGCTCAACCCCCAGACCGGCGCGGTCAAGGTCCTGTACGCCAACCCGAGCTACGACGACAACCATCCCAGCGCCACGGCCGGCGGGGTCTCGACTTTCAATCGGGCCACGCAGTCCAGCTATCCGCCGGGCTCCACCTTCAAGATCGTCACCGCCTCGGCGGCGATCGACAGCGGCCGCTACACCCCCAACTCGATCGTCAACGGCAAGTCACCGGTCACGATCTCCGGGGTTCCGCTCAACAATGACAACAACCAGAGCTTCGGCCCGATCGACTTGACCACCGCGCTCACGTACTCGGTCAACACGGTCTGGGGCCAGGTCGCCGAGTCGCTGGGCCGCGGCACGATGACGCGGTACATGAAGCGCTTTGGCTTCTACGCCAAGCCGCCCATCGACCTGCCGCCCGGGGAGCTGAACTCGAGCCGGCCCCAGGCGCCCAACGGCCGGTTCTACCGGCCGGGCAGCCCCAGCGAGGACATCGGCCGGATCGCGATCGGTCAGGGCGGCCTCCTGGTCACGCCCTTGCAGATGGCGATGGTCGCCTCGGCGGTGGCCAACGGCGGCAAGCTGATGGCCCCGCGGCTCACGAACCGGGTCGTCGATCAGAACGGTCGCACGGTGGAGACGATCCACCCCACGGTCTACCGCCAGGTGATGAAGGCCTCGTCGGCCTCCGAGGTCGCGCAGATGATGAAGAAGGTGGTCGACGAGGGCACCGGTACACCCGCCCAGCTGGGCTCGGGGATCACCTTCGCCGGCAAGACGGGTACCGCCTCGGTCGGAGTGACCGGGGCCAACGTCACGCAACCGTGGTTCATCGGGTTCGCGCCCATCCAGAACCCCAGGGTCGCGATCGCTGTCACGATCGAGCGCTCCCAGGGCGGCTTCGGGGGAACGGTGGCTGCCCCGATCGCCAAAGCGGTTGTCCAGACGCTGCTCTCCGAGGGGCAGTGAGGTGTCGGTCCCGCCCCCCAACACGCTGATCGACGGGCGTTACAAGGTGCTCGCCCGGCTGGGCTCGGGCGGGATGGCGGACGTGTTCCTGGCCGAGGACCAGCAGCTCGGGCGCAAGGTCGCCCTCAAGCTGCTGCACGGGCGCTTCGCCGCCGATCCGGACTTCGTCGAGCGTTTCCGCCGCGAGGCGCAGGCGGCCGCGGGCCTCCAGCATCCCCAGGTGGTCAGCGTCTATGACCGCGGCAGCTGGGACGACACCTATTACATCGCCATGGAGTACCTGCCCGGCCGCACGCTCAAGCAGCTGATTCGGGAGGAGGCGCCGCTGCCACCGGTCCGCGCGATCGACATCGCGCTCCAGATCCTCAAGGCGGCCCGGTTCGCCCACCGGCGGGGCGTCATCCACCGCGATCTCAAGCCCCACAACGTGATCGTCGACGACGCCGATCAGGCCAAGGTCACCGACTTCGGGATCGCACGCGCGGGCGCCTCGGACATGACCGAGACCGGGTCGATCATGGGCACGGCCCAGTATTTGTCCCCCGAGCAGGCCCAGGGCCGCTCGGTGCAAGCGGGCTCTGACCTGTACTCGATCGGGGTCGTGCTCTACGAGATGCTCACCGGGCGGGTCCCGTTCGACGCCGACGCCGCGGTCACGATCGCCCTCAAGCACGTCTCCGAGGCCCCGCCGCCGCCGCGCCAGATCAACCCCGCGATCCCGGCCGAGCTCGAGCAGGTCGTGCTCTGGGTGCTCAACAAGAACCCGCGCGACCGTCCCGCCGACGCCGACCAGTTGATCACCGCCCTCGAGAGCGTGCGGGCCACGCTGCTCGGCGGTCAGGGTCACAACACGGCCAGCATGGCCGCGGTGGCTCCGCTGGTGATCCCCGAGCCGCTCCCGTATCCCGAACCGAGCACGAATGGAGATTTCAGCGAGGAGCCGGTGGCCGAACGCCGGCGCTGGCTGCCCTGGTTGATCGCCGCCCTCGTGCTGCTGCTGGTAGCCGGTGCGGCCGCGGGCGCGTACCTGCTCACGCGACCCAAGCAGCAGACCGTGCCGGTGGTGACGGGCGACCCCCTCAACACGGCGCGCACGATCGTCCAGGACGCAGGCTTCCAGGTCCAGGTCCTCAACGTCCCCAGCGACCGGACGCAGGGCACGGTGATCGGCGAATCCCCCAACGGCGGAGTGAAGGCCGACAAGGGCTCGACGGTGACGCTGACCGTCTCCCAGGGTCCGGCCAAGAAGAACATCCCGTCCGTGCTCGGACAGAGCAAGGCCGCGGCCACCCGGCGGCTTCGGCGCGATGGGCTCAAGGTCGACACGGTGGCCCGCGCATCGCAGCAGTACGCCGTTGGGCAGGCGACGGGCACCGAGCCGTCCGCGGGCACCGCCGTTGCCCCGGGGACGAACGTGACGCTGTTCATCTCCAGCGGGCCACCGGCCAAGCAGATCCCCGATGTCACCGGGGAGACCCGGGCCCGCGCCACGGCTGACCTCACCAACGCGGGCTTCAAGGTCGCTGACACCACCCAGCCATCGTCTACGGCCACCGTCGGCGACGTGACCAGCCAGAACCCGTCCGGCGGGACGAGCGCCACGCCCGGGTCCACGGTCACGATCGTCGTGGCCTCCGCGCCGACCACAGCCAGCGTGCCCTCGGTCACCGGGGACACGGCGGCGGCCGCCACCTCGACGCTGACGGGGGCCGGCTTCACCGTCACCCGCCAGACCAAGAAGGTCACCAACCAGGCCCAGGACGGGATCGTCCTCACCCAGGCGCCCCACGCCAACGCCCAGGCCAAGAAGCACAGTGCCGTCGTGATCGTGATCGGCAAGTTCACACCGACCAACTCGACCACGACCCCCACAACCAGCACCACCACCCCGAGCTCGTCCACCACCAGCAGCAGTACCACGCCTGCCAACGGCGGGGCCCCGTAGTGGCGTCGTCCGTGGGCGCAGTGGCCGTCCTGGGCGGCGGGCGCTCCTCTGAGCACGAGGTCTCGCTGGCCTCGGCCGCCTCGGTGGCCGGGGGTCTGCGCGCCGCCGGGTACGAGGTGGCCAGCATTGAAGTCGGGCGCGACGGGGTGTGGCGCCGGGCCGGCGCTGAGCTGGCGCTGGCGCCCGGCGGCGGCCTCCCCGGTCACGACGTCGTCTTCCCCGTTCTGCACGGCCCCTTCGGCGAGGACGGCACCGTTCAAGGCCTGCTCGAATGCCTCGATGTCCCCTACGTAGGAGCTGGGGTTCTGGCCTCGGCGGCGTGCATGCACAAGGTCCTGTTCAAGGAGCTGATGGCTCAGGCCGGGCTGCCCCAGGTCGACTACCGGCCGGTGCGCGAGACCGATCACCGCACCAACCGGGAAGCGGTCGCGCGAGCGCTCGCCCCGCTCGGCCTTCCCGTGTTCGTCAAGCCGGCCCGGCTCGGGTCCTCGGTGGGGATCGTCCGCGTCACCAACGCCGAGGAGCTGCCGGCGGCACTCGATACCGCCTTTGAGCACGATTCCCTGGCCATCGTCGAAGCCGCGGCCAGCGGTCGTGAGGTCGAATGCTCGGTGATCGGCAACGATGACCCGATCGCCTCAGAGCCCGGCGAGATCCTGCTAGCCACTGGTGAGCACGGCTGGTATGACTACGAGGCCAAGTACTCGCCCGGGCAAATGGAGCTCGTGGTCCCGGCCCGCCTTGAGCCCGAGGTCTCCGAACGGGTACGCGAGCTCGCTGTCGAGGCATTCGTGCGCTCCGGCTGCGTCGGGCTGGCCCGGGTGGACTTCTTCGTGGTCGGTGAAACGGTGCTGCTCAACGAGCTCAACACGATGCCCGGGTTCACGGAGACCAGCGTCTTCGGTTCCCTGTTCGCGGCCAGCGGGATTCCCTACCCCGATCTGCTGGACCGGCTGGTCAAGCTGGCTGTCGAGCGCCATACCGCCGAGCGCGCCCACCGCTTCTAGCAGCCGTGACGACGCGGCCCACCTGCCACCGCCCGCGAGCGCGTCCCCAGCTCAGTGGTAGAGCGCGATCTCGTTCAGGGCGTCAAAGGTGTGGGGCCCCAGGTTGGTGATCCAGACCAGGTAGTAGCGGTATCTGACGCCGGCCGTGCGCAGACGCACGGTCTGGGTCGAGTGGACGGACAGGGCGCCGCCGACGCGGACCCAGCCGGACGGACCGACGTCAAAGGTGTTCGGATTGGGACTGCTGCGTCGTCCGTAGATCTGGACTTCAAGACCCGGGGTCGCGGTGTCGATCACCATCGAGCGCGCGGCAACCCCGGACCCGGCCGAGACGTAGAGCCCGACCCCGGGTTTGCTCTGGAGTCCGTTGAAGTAGGTCTCGGTCGTCCAGGCCGTGTTGATGTTGTTGTCGATCGCCAGCCCGACCTCGCCCGGGTGCTGGCTCTTGGGCCCACTGGTCGCGTCGGGGTTGTAATCATGGGCGCAGGTACTGCACAGGTTCACCTGACCGTGACTGGCCGGCGGGGCGGCCTGGGGGAGGTTGCCGGTCCCGTGGTGGGTGCGCCCGACCAGGAAGATCAGCGCGGCGACCGCTCCCAGGACTACCACCATCATCAGGATCAGCACCGAGCTGGGGTGGCGCAGCCGGTAGGGGACCCGGCGCGAGGAACGGAAGGGCAAGGTGCGCAGGACGGTGGTCACCTCACCGGTGGCCGAGCCGGTACGCGCGGTTTCGATCGCCAGCGCATCCTCGAGGTCGGCGATCATCTCGGCGTCATCGGCGTAGCGGTCGTCCTC
>JBOGYN010000368.1:0-1585 GCA_050696855.1 Solirubrobacteraceae bacterium
CCCATAGAGGTCGCGTCATGTCAGGCATCATCTCCGCACGGCGCCCCGGCGCCCACCGCTCCGCTTTGCTGCGGACGAGCCCGCTGGACGAGCCCGCCGAATGAGCGCCCGGGTATACGGCAGCCGCGAGTTCCGGATCGGCGACCGCGCCGTTGGGGCGGGGCACCCGTGCTACGTGATTGCGGAGGCGGGATCCAACCACAACCGCGATCTCGCAACCGCGCTCAGCCTCATCGATGTCGCGGCCCAAGCCGGGGCTGATGCCGTCAAGTTCCAGACCTACACAGCTGCGGGACTCTATTCACGCTACACCCCAGACATGGGCTACCTCAGGGACCAAGGGCTGGTGCGCGGCGACGAGTCCGTCTGGGACCTCATCAAGCGCGTCGAGATCCCCTGGGAGTGGCACGCGGACCTCGCCCGGCACGCGGCGGAGGCTGGGATCACGTTCCTATCCACGCCGTTCGAGGAAGCGGCAGTGGATCTGCTCGAGGGAATCGGGGTCCCCGCCTACAAGATTGCTTCGTACGAGGTGAACCACCTACCGCTCATACAGCGTGTCGGGCGGACCGGCAAGCCATTGTTAATATCGACCGGCATGGCATCCCTCGGCGACATCGAACGCGCCCTCGACACCGCAGTGGCCGCGGGAGCGCGTGACCTGCTCATCATGCACTGCGCCGTCAACTACCCGCCGCGCTTCGAGAACCTCAATCTTCGAGCCATCACCACGCTGCGCCACGCTTTCGATGTGCCGATAGGCTGGTCCGACCACACCATGGGCCATACCGCGGATGTCGTCGCGGTGACCCTGGGAGCGTGTGCCGTTGAGAAGCACTACACGCTGACACGCGATCAGGAGGGCCCCGATCACCACTTCGCGCTCGAGCCATCTGAGCTCCGGGAGATGATCGTTGCCATCCGCGAAGCAGAGGCTTCGCTCGGCTCCAGCGTCAAGCGGGTCACTGACGCGGAGGCTGAGATGTTCCGCCTAGGACGGCGTAGCCTCGTAGCCGCCCACAAGGTCGACTCTGGAGCCGTGATCCGACGAGACGACATCGCCGTCAAGCGACCCGGATTCGGAATCCCGGTCCACGACATCGACCAAGTCGTCGGTCGGCACGCTGCCCGCGACCTGGCTGCCGATGAGGTCCTGCGGTGGGATGACCTCGCCCGATGACGGCCGGCGAGCCGCACTCCGGCGTGGTGCTGCGCCCCGCGCGAGCCGCCGACGCGGAAACCCTCAGGGGATGGCGTAACGACCCGACAGCAGTACGCTTCAGTGCCAGCGCCCGGCCAGTGTCTGAGGCTGAGCACAGTCATTGGATGCTCGCTCGACTGGCTGACCCGCATACACGCATGTGGGTCGCCGAGGAGGCCGGCATGTCCGTGGGTCAGGTCCGCGTCGAGCTCGATGGCGGATCCGGTGTCGTCTCCATCGCGGTGGATACCCGCGCGCGGGGGCGGAGGGTCGGCTCCGCAATCCTCGCAGCCATGATCGACCAGATGACACAAGAGGGCGGTATCAGCCGGCTGACCGCCTTGGTCCATGCCGAGAACTTGGCGTCGCTACGAAGCTTCGAGC
>JBOGYN010000369.1:0-3225 GCA_050696855.1 Solirubrobacteraceae bacterium
AGCCCTGGGCCTGCTCGCTCCCTCGGGCGCAGGCCGAACGAGACCGGCCAAGACCGCAACGCCGTAGACCGTGCCGCCCCAGGCCCGGGCCGGCACTCTGAGCTGAGGCGTCCGCCCTCGACCCCGCCTGCGTCCGGAGCGCAGGTCCCGTCGCGCCGATCACCCTGATCGGGTGACGACCGCTCACACGGTTGCCAATCAGGCTGGACGTCGAGAGACCGCACCACGAAAGAGGAGGCGTCATCATCACTCCCGCAACCCCAAGACCGATCACTGGCGAACGCGACGATGCCTCACCGGTGCAGTGCCGGTGACCGGCGCCCCGAGCGACCCGTCCCCCGGTGCTCGTCCGCATCGCTACGAGATCGTCGTGGCCGGCCGCCTGGGTGAGACGATCCGCTCCGCCTTCCCCGGCCTGCGCGCCGAAGGGCGCGACGAGGACACCGTGCTCACCATCCCGGGAGCCGACCAAGCCGCGCTCTACGGCGTGCTCGCCGAAGCCGAAGCGCTCGGCCTCGAGCTTCTCGAGGTCCGGCGGACCACGGCAACCGGCCCCGAGGAGACGTCGCCGTCAGGCCCTTGACGGCCTAACCCAGGCCTAACCCACTCCCGGCTCGGGAGCCTGAGGCACACGTCCCTCAACACGACAAGAGGAGCGACATCATGCGGTACCGCAATCTCGGCCGGACCCGCACCAAGGTCAGCCCCTCAGATGACGAGCCCGAGCAGATCGCCGGTGAGGCCCCCGAAGCCCGGACCCTCCTTCGCCCGTCACATCGTGCCCGAGCAGCTGGCATCAGCGGCCGCCGCCGACGCCGCGGGCTCGCCGACCCACGATCCCCCTCCAACCGAAGCGAGCCCTCATGACCACTGACCTCATCGCTACCCCTGCTATCTCTGCTGGGTGCGGCGCTGTAGGAGTGAGGACGCTCCGAGCCCGTGATCAGGGGATTCAGGTGGTTTGGACTGGTTGAGTGATCGCCGCTGGCGTCCGTGGAGGGCCAGATCCGGCCCGCCGTGACCTTATGTGGGCCGGTGGGGCGCTTGGTGGCGTCGCCGGGAGGCCCCGGGCGTTGAGGGCCCAGCCGTTGAAGTGGTGGCGGCCTCGAACTGCTCGACTGCGTGCAGGGAGGCGATCTCGAGCTTGGCGACGATCTCCTTGAGGCGTCGGGCGTTGTCGAACCAGCCCTGGTAGCGGGCGAGCTGATCTCCGCTCAGGTAGCGGGTGACGGTCTTGCCGTTGAGGGTGCGGGTCCATTGGATGTAGGGGCCGTGCAGGGTGGGCGGGTCAGCTTTACAGGCACATCCCTGCTTCCCGCAGCGCATGTTACGTAGGGTCACGCTGCCCGGAAGCAGCCCGTCGATGCTGGCCAGCTCCTCGGCGAGGGCTCGGCGGGTGGCCTCCCATGGCATGTGCGCCTCCGGGTTGGGCATCGCTGTTCCTTACCACCTTCGATCGGTCCCCCACCGGTGATCCTACAGCGGTCAGGCTGTAAGACACCCACACCCATGCCGTGGGCCATCGCAAAGAGGAGATCCCATGCTCACCGCCCGCACCGATGCCGAGTTCTTCGCCCCCGCCCGCAAGTGCTTCGAGGAGATGATCTCCTGGCTGGAGGGGACCGAGTCGGCCTGCATGACCCACGCCGAACTGGAGGACCAGGTAGAACGACGCGGTCGAGAGGTGTGCCGGCTGATGCTCCAGGACCATCTTGACCTGCGTGCCCTACGCGAGGAGCGCGTCCGGGTCATCGACGCCGAGGGAGTGGCGCATGCCAACGTGGAGCCCGGTCATCGCCGACGCCTCTCGACCGTCGTGGGCGAGGTGAGCGTCGGCCGCCTCGCCTACCGCCACCTGGGAGCCTCCAACCTCCATCCCGCCGACGCGGCGTTGAACCTCCCGGCCGAGTTGCACTCCCACGGCCTGCGCCGACTGGCCGCCATCGAGTCGACCCGAGGATCCTTCGACCAAGCCGCCGCGGCCATCGACCGATCTACCGGGGTCTCCGTGGCCAAGCGCCAGGTGGAGTCCCTGACCGCCGCCGCGGCGACAGACGTCGAGGACTTCTACGCGGCCAGGGCTCCCGAGGCCGAGCCCAGCGAGGACGTGGTGGTGATCTCTGTCGATGGGAAGGGGATCGTCATGAGGCCCGACGCCTTGCGTCCGACCACGGCCAGAGCAGCCAGGGTCGCAACCCCAAAGCTCAAGACTCGCGTGTCCAGCGGCGAGAAGCGCTACCGCAAGCGGATGGCCGAGGTGGGGGCGGTCTATGACTTGGCGCCCGTGCCTCGCACCCCCGCCGACGTGCTCGCCTCCAAGCACGGCAACGACACCCCACGCCCACCGGCGCCGAAGGCCACCGGCAAGTGGGTGACTGCCAGCGTGGCCCGAGACGCCGCAGAAGTAGTGGCCGCTGTCTTCGACGAAGCAGAGCGACGTGACCCCGACCACCAGCGGTGCTGGGTCGCCCTCGTGGATGGCAACAACCATCAGATCGACCGCGTCAACGCTGAGGCCGAGAACCGCACAATAGAGGTCTCGATCGTGATCGACCTGATCCATGTCATGGAGTACATATGGTCGGCGGCGTGGTGCTTTTTCGCCGAGGGCGACCGGGCAGCCGAGGACTGGGTACGCGAAAAGGCCCTCGCCGTGCTCAAAGGCCACGCCCGTGACGTCGCTGCCGGGATCCGCCGGCGAGCCACGACCGCCCGGCTCGCCAAGATCAAGCGCAAGAACGCTGACGCCTGCGCCAGCTACCTGACCAACAAGGCTCCCTATCTCGACTACCCCACGGCGCTGGCCGCCGGATGGCCCATAGCTACAGGGATCATCGAGGGAACGTGTCGATATCTTGTGGCCGACAGAATGGACATAACCGGCGCACGCTGGTCAGTCGACGGCGCCGAAGCCGTCCTCAAACTACGTGCGGTGCGCTCGAACGACGATTTCGACGACTACTGGAGCTTTCACCTCGGCCGAGAACGCGAGCGAGTTCACAAGTCCAGATACGCGAACGGCGCAATCCCTCTCGCTGCGTAACTCACTCCTGGAGCGCCGCACCCATCGTTGACTTGGCCGTGGCCGGGTCGCCCTCGACCACGGTGAGCTTGCCGGCGGGGATGCGCCCTGGCCAGACCCATTGGACGCTCTCTCGGGGTATCAGCGACGCTCGGCGCACGGTCCACTCTCCCCCGGGCTCGCCGGGGTCGTCTATCATGACC
>JBOGYN010000370.1:0-1598 GCA_050696855.1 Solirubrobacteraceae bacterium
CGCGCAAACAGGTCGGTGCAGGCCTTGATCAGGGTGGCGGCCCCGGATAACAGATGAGGCCCCGGGTGCCTGGTGTGCTCGGGTGTGTTCGTCGGCGGCCGTGTCCTTCATTTCGCCTTTGAAGATCCGCACGGAATGCCCACCGCCCGGGCCATGCCAGGTAGGCGTTTAGCGCCGAACAACAACACCACCACAACCAGAAGAATCAGCACATGCCAACCGCTCAAACCCGCCATACATTCTCCACTTCCACGTGCTGGGTGGACGGATTTACCCGTCAGGTACCGGCGCCGAGGTCGTGGAGGCTGAGCTGCGGGTAGGTGGACGCTCGGTGGCGATCCTGGTGTGAATTCTAAGTGGTAGTCGACGCGAGCTATTCCGGCTTTCAGCGACCGTAGTTGGGGTCGTCGTCCATGGGTTGGTTGACAACCACGATCATCGGAGCGGCGACGAGCGCACCGCAGCGGACGCGGACTCGTCGTGGCGATGGCTTGGTCTGAGGGAGCCGCGTCCGAGGGGATTGCTGGCGCGACGGCGCATCGTCAGACCGTGGTGCCGTGCTAACCCAGCGCGAGGTGCTCCGACCGTCGGTATCGCTCGCTCAACCCGGTCGGCGGGCTGTCTACTCGGCATACCCGATCAAGCGGTTAGCGTGTGGCGTCCGCGCGCTTCTGTGCAGAGCATGCCGGCGGCCACCGGTGTGCGGGTACGGGACAGGATCGATTAGGGCAAGCGCGAACGGAAGCTGCGGACGCAGGTGAGGAAGCGGACCGTCGCTACACAAGGTTTCTGATGGGTCAGGCCCGGTAATGAGCGGATTGCGGCGTGCGTAGTCAGCTGTCCGAACTGTCGGCTGAGCATGCCTATGGGCAGGTACATCGTCCGGTTGAGGGTCGGCGGGTTGGGCGCGCCGTCGTCGGTCCGCAGCTTTGCCCGCATTGGGTTAGGTGTTAGCAGTGGTTGGAGACGTTGCCCTTGTCGTTGCCTTTGAGGTGAAGCGCGGAGACGTAGCCGGTGGCGCCGCTAGCGAGCTTAAGCCTGACCCAATTGCGGTTGGACATGCCGTGGTCGTTGACTAGGTCGCCAGTGGTCCAGCATTGACCGGTGTAGTGGTGGCCGGGGACGACGTCGCCGACGACGCGTCCGCCCAGGGCAGGGGTCGCGTGGATGGCGCCGCTGTCGAACGACACGACGTCGGTGTCGGCGAGAGCGGGTGAGGCTCCCAGCACGGCGGTGCCTGCCAGCGTCGTGAAGGCGCCGAAGACGGTAAGGGCGCGCACGGCGGTGCGATGGGACATTGTGGCCTCCTGTACATCGGGAGTAGGTCTGTAACGGCGGGCTAACGGCGACGAACTGATGAGGGCTACGGCAGGCTACACGCCCGGCCTAGCCCTGCATCCAGGCTCGAGCACGCTGGGGCGAAGCAGCGTTTGTTGTCGACGGCGACGACTCGAAGGGCAGCCGCCGAGCTCGCTTTCCAAGACTGGCTGAACCTCGCGACCATCGGCCAACGCTGCAACCGCCGCGGGGACCGGGACACCGGGTCTCGCGCTGATCACCGCTGCCCTGATGACTCCGTTGCTGCTACAGCTCCGCGG
>JBOGYN010000371.1:0-4882 GCA_050696855.1 Solirubrobacteraceae bacterium
CGCCAGCATGACGTTGACAAAGCCGATGCCGAGCAGCGCCAGAAAGATCGCGATCAGCCCGAGCTCGGGCAGCGAGCGTCCGAGGTTGGCGGTGCGGATCGCCATTCCCGAGCCGCGGTGCAGGTGACCGAGCCACACCGCCGGCGGCAGCGTGACGGCCAGTGCAACGCCCAGGGCGGCGGCGCTGATGGCGATCGTTCCCAGGGTGTCGTGCAGCAGGTGGCTCAGGTTGTTGCCCATGAACGTGAACGAGTTCAGGAACTGCTGACCCAGCCCGGCATCCGCGAGCGCCACCAACTCAGGCCCCCCGCACGGTGGAGATCGGGCGCGGACGACGCGTGACCGCACGCACCACACTCCGGGGGACCAGTGAGGAGCGACGGCGCGCCGCCCAGGGTGCGACCAGGCGCTGGAGCACCACCAGGAGCAGGTCGGCCACCCAGGCGAGGCCGATCGCCAATACGGCGGCGGCGATGAACTCGGTCTTGAAGTTGACGCGCTGGATCGCGTCGAAGATTGGAACGCCAAGTCCCTCGTTGATGCCGACGATCGCGGCTACAGTGGCCAGGCTGATTGTGGTCACCGTGGCCACCCGCAGACCGGCGAAGATCGCGGGAACGGCGAGGGGGAGGTCAATCCGCACGAGAATCTGACGCTGGGTCAGGCCCATCCCCCGGGCGGCGTCACGCACCTCCTGAGGCACCTCTCGGAGCCCGGTGACGATGTTGCGAAACAGGAGCAGAAGGGTGTAGGAGACCAGGCCGATCTCGACCGTGAGGCGGGTCAGCCCCGTGAACGGCACCAGGATCTGGAACAGGGCCAGGCTGGGAATCGTGTAGAGCAAGCTCGAGACGCCGGCGATCGGAGACTCGAGCCAGCGCACCCGATAGGCGAGCAGCGCCAGCACGAAGGCGATCGCGAAGCCGAGGCCGACCGCGATCAGCACGAGCACGATGTGCTGGAGCAGGGCGGGCTGGAACGTGCTCGACCAGTGGTCGGTGAACCAATGCCAGCAGAAGAGGCCGTTGTCGCGCTCGCACTTGCCGCTGCTGCTGGCAAAGTTGGGGAGTACCGGGGCCGAGCCGGCGGCAATTACGGGTCCCATCAGGGACCGGCCTGTCCGGATTCGGGACCGGCCTGTCCGGATTCGAGACCGGCGTGTCCGGAGTCACTGCCTCCGTTGCCGATCGCCAGCGCACCGGCGATCACCTCGATCCGGGCCAGTCCAGCCACCGCGCCGTCGGCGTCGACCACCACGAGGGGACGGTTGGCGTCGCTCATGATCAGCGACAGGGCGTCGCGCAAGGATGTGTTCGGGTCGCCCAGCGCCTCTACCGGCTCGGGCCCGTCGGGGCCCAGGCGTCCAACGGGTCGGCTCTGGTCATCGACGAACACCACCCGGTTGCGGTCGGCGCGTCCGGCCACCGGGGTGCCGTCCCGGACGGTCTCCGCCGCCTCGAGCGACAGATCGCTGAGCGAAGACAGCGACAGACGCTTCAGGCCGCGATCAAGCCCCACGAACCGGGCGACAAAGTCGTCGGCCGGCTCCGCGAGGATGCGCTCCGGGGTGTCGAACTGCACGAGGTGGCCGCCCTCGCGCAGGATCGCGATCCGGTCACCCATCTTGATCGCCTCGTCGATGTCATGCGTGACGAACACGATCGTCTTGCGGATGTCCTCCTGCAGGCGCAGGAATTCGTTCTGGAGGCGCTCGCGGGTGATCGGGTCGATCGCCCCGAATGGCTCATCCATGAGCATCAGGGGCGGATCAGCGGCGAGCGCGCGCGCGACCCCGACCCGCTGGCGCTGGCCCCCGGAAACCTCGGACGGATAGCGCCCCCGGGTCTCAGCCGGCAGCGAGATCAGCTCGAGCAGCTCCACCACCCGGGCCTCGACTCGCTTCTTGTCCCAGCCGAGCAGACGCGGCACGGTGGCGATGTTGTCGCCGATCGAGAGGTGCGGGAACAGGCCGATCTGCTGAATCACGTAGCCGATGTGGCGCCTGAGCTCGGCGGGGTCGCGCTTGCGGACGCTTTCGCCGTCGAGCAGGATGTCACCCTCGGTGATGTCGATCATGCGGTTGACCATCCGCATCGCGGTGGTCTTGCCGCACCCCGAGGGACCGACCAGCACGCAGATCTCACCTGCGGGGACCTCGAACGAGAGGTCGACGAGGACGGGCTGGTCCCCGCCCGGGTAGCGCTTGCTGACGTTGCGGAACTCGAGGGCCGCAGCCGCGGGGTTTCCTCCCGTCTTGCCGCGCTCCGCCGGAGGCTGATCCGCCATCTGGATCAGCCTCCCTTCATCGCGCGCCGGTACTGGATCACGTCGGGGTCGCTACTTCAGCCCGTTGGCGGCCAGGAACTTGCTCGCCACCGTGGCGGGATCCACCTTCTGGATGTCGACGGCCGCGTTGAGCTGCTGCATGACGTGGGTCGTGAGCTTGGCGCTGACCGCGTTGAGCGTCTGGGCGAACGCCGGTCCCTCCTTCGCCAGCAGCTTCTGGGAGACCACGGGAGCCACGTTCTGGTAGCCGTAGATGTGCTTGGTATCGGTCAGGATCACGTACTTGCCGCTCTGCAGCTGACCGTCGGTGGTGAACACGTTCGCCGTGTCGACACTGCCCTTGTCCAGCGCCGCGTACTGCAGCCCAATCGTCAGCGGGGTGAACTGGACGTTGGTGATCCCGTAGGCCTCCCGCATGCCGACCAGGCCCTCGTAGCGGGTCTTGTTCTCGGGCGGCGCGCCCAGCGAGAACGACTTGAGCTTCTTGAGGTCTCCGAGCGTCACGAGATGGTTCTTCTGCGCGAACGGCTTCAGGGTGGCCATCGCGTCGGCGTCAAAGAAAGGCGTCTTGTCCAGCAGCGTGTACCCCCGGCCCTCCTCGAACTTCTTGGCCGCCGCATAGGCCGCGTCCTCGCTCGCCGGTCGCCGCGTCTGCATGGCGATCACGCTGAGGATCACTCCGGTGTATTCCGGATACATGTCGATCTGCCCGGACCGCAGCGCCTTGTCGACCAGCTCGGAGCTGCCGATGTTCGGCTTCAAGTTCACGGTGAAGCCCTTGGCCCTCAGCGCCTGGGCATAGAGATCACCGAGGATGAACTCCTCGGTGAAGTTCTTGTCTCCCATCGTGATCGGCGGCTTGCCCTGGCCGGGCCCTGAGCCCCCGCCCGAGGAGCTTGACTTTGAACTCGATCCGGCTGCTGAAGACGATGACGAGGAGCTTCCGCACGCGGCCAATGCCGCTACCAGCAAGATGATCCCTGCCCCTAATAACGCCCGCTTCACCATAGATTGCATCACTTCTCCTCGCCTTCGCCGTGTTCGCTTTGACCGAATCCGGATGCCCCGGAACCCGATGCCCTGTCGCCACCTTGCCACCTGTTGCGCGCACCTTATCGAACCTTTACCCCCTTGACACGAGTCATCCCTTCTGGGCCCCCCGCTCGCCTGAGCCTCCGACGCCGGACAAGCTCGCCGTCCGGGCCGTGCCGGGCGCACCGAGGCTCTCGGACAGCCGCTCGGCGGTCGCGCGGACAATCTCGCCCGCCAGATGCAGACGGCTTCCAAGCCGGAACTTGGGCGCCGAGACGTTGATCGCCGCCACGACGCGGCCGGTGAAATCACGAATCGGCGCCGCCACCGCGACCAGGCCTTGCTCGGACTCCTCGTCGGCGACGGCGTAGCCCACCTGACGGGCCCGGCGGATCCTGCGCTCGAGCTCCCCGACATCGCCCGGGGCGTTGGGGCCCTGGGGCGGAAAAGGTTCTGGACCGAACAGCTCGAGCAGCGCGTCCCGGTCGTGATCGAACAGCAGCGCGCGTCCGGACGAGGTGCAGTGCGCGGGGACTGTGCGTCCCACCCAGCCTCGGGCGGCGATCGCGTGAGGCGATGACTGGGTCAGCAGCGTGAAGACCATGGCGCCGCGCAACGCCGACAGGTGGGCGGACTCGTCCGCCTCGTCGACCAGTTGCGCCAACGCTGTCTCCGCCTCCTCGATCAGGCGAGGCTCACCAGCGCGGGTGGCGAGCATGAAGCACTCCCAGCCCAGTCGGTACACGCGATCCCCGGGCGACCGCTCGACCAGTCCGTACTCGGCGAGCACGGTGAGCGCCCGCGAGACTTGGCTCTTCTCATGTCCAGTGACCATGGCCAGCCGGGTGACCCCGAGCCCACCTTCGGTGAACGCCGCGTCCGAGCCAAGCGCGAGCAAGATCTGGAGCCCGCGTCTGAGACTTGTCCCCCTGGGCTCCATCGTGTGTTGCCATTATGCCACCACGGTCTGGAGGCGGTCAAGGGGGTTTGCCCGGGGGTCAGCTGAGCTCAGCGGTGCGTGCGGCGAGAATCCGGCGCAGTCGCCGGGCCTCGCCCTCGGGATCGTTGGTCAGCCGTTCCCAGGTGGCGCGTCTACCTCGTAGCCGGCCACGTGGGCGTTGATCTGCGGCTCGGGGAGGCCGTGCTCGCGCGCGAACGCGGGGAAGTCGGTTTCGAAGTCCGACCGGGCGGGCGCGGCGGTGGCCGTCGAGGCGAGACCGCGAACGCGTTTGGTGCCGGGATGGCTGGGGAGGCGGGCGGTGAGGGTCTTCGAGGTGTGGACACCGATGCCGGACGGACGGCGGTCGGTCATGACCGTGATCTCCGGTGGGTCCGGCCAGCGCTTACGCAGGCCCCACAGGGCCGCCGCGGACTCGTGGCTGAGGACGGCCCCGGGGCCGCCGGCCAGGACGGCTGCAGCCGCTCGGGCGATCGGCTCACGCCTTGGGGCACCGAGGGAGTAGACGTTGTGGTGGACGCGGACCAGGCGCCCGGTCCGGAGGCGGTGCTGGACCACCCCCCGGCCGAGCCCGAGCTTCTCGAGTTGGCGCCCGGTCTCGTTAAG
>JBOGYN010000372.1:0-5058 GCA_050696855.1 Solirubrobacteraceae bacterium
TCGCCACTCAAGGCACCTCGACGGAACGACGGGAGGCGCTGGTCTCATCGTGGCCCTCCGAACGGGCAAGCGATCTTGGCGCTCTCCCGCCGTCCGCCGGCAACAAGAAAGGATGACCAGTGAGCGATCCCGCCCTGGAGTCCGAGCTGCTGGCGGTGGCCCGCGAGGCTGCGCGCGCGTCGGCGGCGGAGCTGATGCCTCGCTTCGGCCGCGTCAAGCACGACATCCAGGCCAAGAGCAGCCCGACTGACCTGGTCTCCGAGGCCGACGTGACCGGCGAGGATGCGATCCGCCGTGTGCTCGGCACGCTCAGGCCCGGCGACGCGATCCTGGGCGAGGAGGGGGGCGCGACGGGCAGCGGGGAGCTGCGCTGGGTGATCGATCCCCTCGACGGAACCACCAATTACCTGTTCGGTGTGCCCCAGTTCGCGGTCAGCGTGGCGTGCGAGGACGCGGACGGTGTCCTGGCCGGAGTTGTGCTCGATCCGGTCCGTGACGAGTGCTTCTCAGCCACGCGCTCGGGGCCCGCAGAACTCGACGGTACGCGGCTGGAGGCCCCGCTGCGGGGCGATCTGGGCACCGCACTGGTGGCCACCGGGTTCGGCTACGAGAGCCACGTTCGGGCTCGCCAGGCGCAGGTGCTCACCCGGCTCCTGCCCCAGGTGCGCGACATCCGGCGCTTCGGCGCGGCCGCGCTCGATCTCTGCTGGACGGCCTGCGGGCGCTACGACGCCTATTACGAGCGGGGGCTGAAGCAGTGGGACCACGCCGCCGGCGGTCTGATCTGCGCCCGGGCCGGACTCGAACTGCACCTGTTGCCGGCCGAGGATGAGGATCCCGAGGGTCTGCTGGCCGCACCGCCGGCGCTGGCCGGCGAACTGCTCGGGCTCGTCCTGGGCTCCCGCTGACCGGATCCGTCAGGGTGGCATCGGTCCGGGCGGGGCTTAGACTTCGCTCTCCCGCGGCGGTGGTGGAACGGTAGACACGATGGCCTCAAAAGCCATTGTCCTTCGGGACGTGTGGGTTCGAATCCCACCCGCCGTATCCGACGGTCGTGCCGGCTCGGGTCAGGCGGTCTGGGCCTGAGGACCGCTGGCGACCGACTTGCTGCCGCGCTTGCGGGCTTCGTCTTCAGGCACTTCCAGCTCGACGTTCCAGCCCTGCACGAAGCCGACCATGGCCACGATGATGAGCAGGGCCTCGAGCGGGATCAGGAGCAGCGTCAGTCCCGAGAGGGTGGTCGTGCCCAGGCCGGCGCCGCCGAGCAGGGACTGCGCGCTGGTGTAGCCGTGATGGTTGCGGTCAGACCAGCTCGTTCCGGCCAGGCCGGTCCCGGCGATCACGGCGATGATCAGCAGCAGGATCGCGAAGGCGGCCGCGATCGGCAGCAGCCCGCGCGCCCAGCGCCAGATGAAGACGGCGATCGCGATGTAGATCAAGCACCAGACGAAGTTGACCGGCTTCAGGCCCTGCAACTTGCTCCAGCCGCCGATCGTCAGGACCAGCATCAGCGCCACGGACGCGAGCAGCACCAGCACCA
This sequence comes from Solirubrobacteraceae bacterium, assembly GCA_050696855.1. Lineage (GTDB taxonomy): Bacteria > Actinomycetota > Thermoleophilia > Solirubrobacterales > Solirubrobacteraceae > Palsa-465. The sequence goes on from JBOGYN010000372.1 coordinate 1,541, forward strand.
CGAGCAGCCGCGTCAGCTTGCATGAAGCTTTGTCCCGGTTGGGGTGGATGACCGTATAGCCGGGCCTGATGTTCCGTACCTGGGCCACGAAAAGCGGACGATACCTCTTGGCTCACGCGCGTGCAGCAGTTTCTCGGTCGCTTGACCGAGCTAGGCCAGCCTACAATCGTGCCCGTTCCTCGCACGCGGGCGTGGCGGAACTGGTCTACGCGCCGGCTTTAGGTGCCGGTGGGCGCAAGCCCTTGGGGGTTCGAGTCCCTCCGCCCGCATCCGTCCGCCCCCCGTGGTGCGGGTCCTCCTTGAGCCCGCACAACGACCCGAAACCGACTCGTCGGCTCTTCGCGCGACGGAGGCCCGGCCGATTGGAGCCGGGTGACCCGGGCAAGATCAGCGGCGATAAGTACCATGGATCGTCGGCCCAGGGGAGTGAGTTAAGGGCTATGCGCGCGGTCTCCAAAACCGCGAATCCGGGTTCGAATCCCGGCTCCCCTGCTCAGTGACCTCGCACACGGTCTACCGCACCTTCAACACCGACAAGCGCCGCGAGTTCATCCGCATCACGGAGGACGTGGCGGACGCCGTCCGGGAGGCCGGGATCTCCGAGGGCATGGCGATCGTCTGCGCGATGCACATCACCGCGGGCGTGTGTATCAATGACGACGAGCCTGGCCTGCAGGCCGACACGCTCGAGTGGCTTGACAAGATCGCGCCGCCGAGCTGGCGTGAGCCCGCCAACGATGTGGCCCGCGAGCTGTCACCGGATCCGGGCGATTACCGCCATCACCGCGGTGGTGAGGACAACGGCGATGCTCATCTCAAGAATCTCCTGGTCCACCATCAGGTGATCGTTCCGGTCACCGACGGGCAGCTCGATCTCGGTCCGTGGCAGCAGGTGTTCTACTGCGAGTTCGACGGCGGACGGCCCAAGCGCCTGGTGATCAAGGTCCTGGGGGAGTGAGGCTGCAGCGGACGAGACGCCCGCCATCCTCGCGGTACGATGACGATCCCGCGGGCGAAGTGTTGTGGTTGCACAAAAGCCTTCCAAGCTTTTAGGGCGGGTTCGATTCCCGTCGCCCGCTCTTCTTACGGGGCTCGGCTGGTGGCGGGCGAGGTTCGCAAAACGGGCACCGCGCGACGAGCGGATCCAATCCGCGCCGGGGTTGTCGCGCTGGACTCGACAGGTGGGTACATCATGACCCGCCCCCCCCCGAACGGCCCGCCGCTTGTCGTGGGATGACCGCCTGCCGGTCGAATACGGCTCGGGTCAGAGGCGGCTGGCGGATGGCCGCCCCGGGATATCCGGCGCAGCGGAAACGGCCGGTCGACCCGGGGCGACGTTGCGACGTAGAATCGATTGCGACCACGGGGAGTGGCGCAGTCTGGTAGCGCACCCGGCTGGGGGCCGGGCGGTCGCAGGTTCAAATCCTGTCTCCCCGATATCTGAAGCCCCTGCAAATGGGGCGATTCGTGTTCGGGCTGGATGTGGCACAAGCGCCCAGAGGGCATCAAAAGGGCATCAAACGCTCGCCGGTTTGTGTCGGAGCGCCGGCCCGAGGACGGCAATGAAGAGAGGTCAGAGCACACGCGTCGGCGGTCGTGTGCGCGACCGAGACCGCTTCGCTCCCGCATTGATCTCGCTTCGCTCGATGAGGGTGACGCGTCCGAGGTGTTGTTCGGCGGCGATGGCGAGCTCGACATCCGCGCGTTCGCGCCGGCGGCATCGGCGGTCGATCTCGTGCGTCGCCACCCGATCGCAGGCTCCGCCGGGCCAACCCCGCCGGCTCCCTCGATCGCTCGTCGCCTGAACGCCGGGTCGCCGTGGGCGACCGCCGTGCGTGCAGCGCGACTGACGTCCGCAAGCGACCCATGATCGCCCCTCGCTCAGCGTCCGCTTGCCTAGGGCATAGGCGCCGGGTCTGGTGCGACCTATCGCTACCGGATGGCCGCCCGAAGCAGAAGCCAGCAACGAACACTCGAACGTTGCTGCGTCTGCTCAGCAGCGGAAGAGCCGCCCGTGGCGAGGAGGCACTCTCGCCTTCACATTCGGGAGTGGAAGTACGCCCGACGCCCAGCCGCGACCGAGTCCGCCGAAGCCATTCTGTTGCGGCAAGACGGGCTGGCCGCCACGGCCTTCGCGGTCCCGGATTTGGGCGAGGAGCAGGTCGCTTGGATCTGTGACCTGTCAGATCTGCTTCTGCCGTGTGGCAAGCGAGTCAGCTGCCGATGCGGTGGCGAACGTGCGTCGCACGCGGGGAGTGGATCACCTCGACCGGCTGTAGGCCCGATCTTGCACTCCGTCGAACAGGCGCTCGCCGATGTCGAGCGGAACGGGAGCGACCTCGAGCATGAGTTCGTCGATCACGCCCGCCGCGAACGCCTGCCGCACGGTGCAGGCGCGACCGGCGATGTCGACTGGCGGCGCGGGGCCAGAGCTCAGGGCATGGCCGGGACGGTGAACAGCCGGACACCGCGATATGTCCGCCGGGAGCCGGCGGGTCGGAAGCTGAGCGTGTAGCGGGCACGGAACGCGCGGTGGGGGCGCTTCAGCAGCCGGCGACCCGCCGCCGTTGGCACGATCCTCAGGCTGACCGGTGCCCCGCCGCGGCTCACGCGGGTGCGAGCGGAAGCGAGGAGGGGTTCGGCGGCGACCGCGTCGTGGGCTTGAGCCCGGCCGCTCGGCAGCACAGTGCCGTTCACGTCGATGCTGACCTGGCCGGGCCCGAAGCCCGGAATCACCACCGTGTCCGGGTCGCCAGCGGCGCCCACGGGCGGGCCGCTCGCCGGCCCTTGCGTCGACAGGTCGCCGAAGCCCTCGCCGATCAGCAGGTCGGCGATCTTGTCGCGCCTCTGCGGCGGGGAGTAGTCGATTGCGGTGGGGGTGACGCGCTCGAACTTGACCAGCGACTTGACCACGACCTTCGCGGTGTCGACCGCCGGGCCGTGGAAGCCTGGACTGGTGGCGGTGTCCTTGAGCGTGACGTCGAAGCGCCGGGTCCAGGGGTGACTTGCGATCGCCGCGTAGTGGATCGCCGCGGTCCCGGAGAAGGCGTCGAAGAACTCCTTGCGGGCGCTCGCGGATCCGCTGGGCTTCGCGAACACCGTCCCGTTGATGTCCGGCGTCTCACTGAGGAAGGTGGACGTGCCCTGGGGGCAATTGGCCGTGCCGGTGACGTGGAATTGGGGCCGATCGTCGGACCTGACTTTGACGTTGCCGTAGTCGGGCAGCATCCAACCCAGCTCCAGCAGCGGATTCTGCTTGGCCGGCACCGGCTGGATGTAGCTGCCGCCGCCCTTGATCACGACCGGGGTGTGGTCGGAGTAGACCTGGCACGAGGTCATAGTCGTGAACGGTCCTCCGTCAAGCCCGGATCCCTGGACGTTGGTTTGCTGGTACGTCCCTCGGGCCAGGATGTAGCTGGTCAACGTCTGCGTGTAAGCGTGATCGGGGGACACCACGACCGTTTCGTAGTCGTAGGTCACCCATTCGAAGGTCTCCCGAGTCTCGATACCGTCGGGGG
>JBOGYN010000373.1:0-17597 GCA_050696855.1 Solirubrobacteraceae bacterium
GTCCAGGATCCCACGCTGGCATTCAGGCCACGAACGCCCAGCTCGAGAATTGAAGCGTGTAGAAGACGAGCAGAATCGAGCTCACTACGAGCACCGGCGTCTGCCGCCGGCGGCCGGCTAACCATGCCCCGGCCGCCATCCAGAGCGGGAACAGCGTCAGCGCGAAGCGGTCCAGGGACCACAGGGGCTGCCCAATCTCGGGGCTCGAGACACAGAACAGGACCACCACGCCCGCGTAGACGCCGTAGGCGAGCGGCAGCCGGCGCACGGCGATCACGGTCCCGGCGATCATCACCGCCAGCACGACGAGCAGGATCACGCTTTCGGCCCCCTGGGAGAACGGGCCGAGCAGGCTGGGGCGGTAGACGGTGCCGCCTTGCGCGATGCGACCGACTCCGCGCACCGCGGACCAGATCGCCGAGCCCAGCCCGGCCACCGGGCCCGAGGTCACCCGGTGCCAGCCCGACTGGGCGGCAAAGGACGCCAGCCAGCCATAGCCGCTGGCGGCGAGGAAGGCCATGTAGCCCAGCAGTGCGGCCGGCAGGGCCAGCACCGCGGCCAGCGAGCGGTCCGGGCCACCCCGCGCGCGGACGCGTATCAGCACCAATGCGACGGCGAGCAGGATGCCGGTCGGCCGCGTGAGCGTGGCCAGCGCGCCGAGTCCGCACGCCAAGCGCCATCGGCCCTGCCGGGCGGCGAGAACGCCGGCCACCGAAAGCAGCAGGAACAGCGACTCACTGTAGACAGCGGTGAAGAAGAACGAGAGTGGCGAGAGGGCCAACAGCAGCACGGCGACGTCGGCGGCGCGCCGGCCCAGCTCGAGCTCGGTCAGCCGGTGCAGCAGAACCAGCGCGGCCAGAAAGGCGGCCGTTGAGACCAGAAAGCCGGCGATCACCCCGGAGCCGGTCAGCACCGAGACGATCCGGATGGCCAGCGGGTAGAGCGGGAAGAAGGCCAGGCGCCCGGCGCTCACCGCCCCGTAGCCGTGCCCCGCGATATCCAGGTAGTAGCCGGCATCGAACCGGTCCACGGAGCCGGCCAGGACGTAGCCCACCGGCCCGAGCGCGCGCTGCGAGAGCGCCGCCTCGCCGGCGGGGGCGTGCTTGGCCATGGTCAGCACTCCGGCCGCTCCGGTGAGCAGCACCAGCAGGCGCGAGACCACGAACGCCCGCAACGGCAGGCTCGTGGTCCGGGCGCGCTCGAGCAGTACCCGGCCCGGCCGGACAAGGCGGATTGAGGCGGTGCCGACGCTCATCCGATCCGCTCGTAGAGAACAGCACCGCCATCGGCGCGGGCGGCGATGAAGCCCGGCGTGCGGGCCATCAGAGCCTGGGTCTCAGACCCGCGGGAGACCAAGACGACGTGGACGGCCGGGGTCAGAGCGCTGGCGCCGCGGGCGTTACCGGCCAGCCAGTCCAGGTAGGAGGTCTGCACGCGGCGCGAGAAGGCATCGATCGGGTTCCCGGCCCAGATCCGTCCGCCGGCCAGCGCGACCTGCTCGTCGATCGAGCCGTCGGCCAGCACCGGCGAGCCGTGGGCGAGGGCGATCGCCCCCGACACCAGCGAGCGGCTGGCACCGCCGGGCGCCGGTCCCCGGACGAGCGAGACCGCCAGCACGGCGACCGCCAGCGACGCTGCCACCGGCACCAGGAGCCGCAGCGAGCGAGCGGGGGCGAGTACGCGGGCGGCCGGAGCGACCAGGAAGAAGAGCAGCCAGACGCCATCCCGGTCGGCCTTGACGGTGGCCATGGCCAGGATCGCCACCATGCACCACTCCCAACGCCGGGCGTGCGCCCGCGTCATCCGGAAGATCATGAACGCGGCGCCCAGGGCGAGACACAGATCGAGCGGCGCGGACAGGGAGAGCGGTCCCCACATCCCCTCACCGCGCTGAGCGGCGAGATTGGTCAGCACCCCGTGGTAGTAGGTGCCTGTGCGCAGCAGCGCCGGGGTCAGGCAGAGCGCCGCCAGGGAGGCGATGGCGACGCCGACGGCGAGCACGGGCTCGCGGCGGGCCCGCTCGAAGATCAGGTAGACGATCAGCATCCCCGCCCCCAGCAGGGCGGCGCCGTGCAGGTTGGACCAGACGGCGAGCAGGGGTACGGCGAGCCAGATCCGCCCCGAGGGCGAGCGCGACTGTGCGCGCAGCAGCATGACAAGGAGTGGGAACAGGACGAGTGAGAAGAGCTGAACGCGGGCGATCGCCAGGCTGGGCAGCGCCCCGACGGCGACGACCAGCAGGGCCGCGGCGCTCCCGATCCCGCCCGCGCCGTCGCGCTGCGCGTCGCGCGCCAGGATCCACAGCGCCAGCCCGACGGCGGTCAGCTGGGCGAGCATCAGCCCCCGGTCTCCGAGCCCCCGTTCCAGCCCCCCCATGATCAGCTCGGCGAGGACGAGGGCGTTGGGCCAGTGCGTGGTCGGGGCGGCCGCGAACGGGACCCCGGCTGGGATCGAGTGGTGGGTGATGACGTTCTGACCCAGCGCCGCCAGCCACTGGGCGTCGGCCCCGATCCGGGAGAGCAGGGCGGCCAGAGCGACGATCAGTACTGCCGTGGTGCCCAGCACCACGCGCGGACCAACCCGAGCGAAATCGAGCGGTGACGACACTTGGGGATGTATCGCCCCGCAGGGGCGGCGTACGGCCTAGACCTTGGTGCAGGTAAGCCTGGCCGATGGTCGGATCTGTTAGGCCCAGGCAACGACGAACCGTGTCTTATGTCGTCTCTCCACCGGGGGGAATCTCGCCGCCGCCTGCTCGGGCTCTGGCGTGGTGCTCTGGCCTGCGCCGCCGGGCGCATTCGCACAGAGGAGAGCGGCGTTGTCATCATCCTGGTGGCCGGAATGCTGATCATGGTCCTCGGAATGGGAGCGTTGGCGATCGATCTCGGCTCCTTTTACAAGGCTCAGCGCCAGGCCCAGGCGGCGGCCGACGCCGGCGCGCTGGCCGCCAGCCAGGACCTGCCGAACAGCGCGGGGAACGCGACTAGCGACGGACAAAAATATGCGACCGCGAACTACCCGAGCGCCAACGCCACGGTGGTGACGCCCTACAACGGATCCACCAGTCAGGTTCAGGTCACGGTCAACGCCAAGTCCCCGGCCATCCTGGGCGGCCTGTTCGGGGTTACCGCAGCGAACATCACCGCCACCGCGGTGGCGGCCGGGGGCGGTAACTCCAGCGCCCCGACCGCGGTATTCGCCGCATCGACCGATTGCGGCGACAAGGGGGTGAGCGTCAACGGCTCGGGCATCGTGGTCGGGGGCGGCACGCACAGTAACGGCGTGATCAGGGCCAACGGCTCGGGCGACAATCTCGGCACCACGACCTACGGCGGCCCCAAAGGCTGCGGCCTCAATGTGAACGGATCGAACATGTCGTTCGGTGGCGGCACCCCCACCCGGGACGCGATCGCCGAGCCGTGGCCACGCGACTACAGCAAGCTGACCTACCCGGCTCCGGACTGCACCCCCGGGCAGAACACGTTCATCGCGGCCAGCTTCTCCTGGACGACCGGCGGCACGATCCCGCCCGGCGTGTATTGCGCCACCACTGGCGACATCACCCTCTCGGGCGCCAACCTCGACGCCAGTGGCTGCACGTTCGTCGCCCAGCAGGGCAGGATCACGCTCAACGGCTCGGGCATCACCACCTCGGGAAACTTCTTCGCGCCCGGTACCAACGGCTCGATCAACCTCAACGGAAGCGGGATCACGCTAAACGGAGTCTTTGAGGCGACCTCGTCCAACGGCCAGATCAACATCAACGGCTCCGGGGTAACCGGCAATGCCGTTCTGCTGGGGGCGGCGCTGGCGCTCAACGGCAGCGGCATCAGCATCGCCCCGTATCCGGGTTACCAAAACCTCACGGCCTACCAGACGGGCACCCAGAGCCTGACCGTCAACGGCAGTGGCTACCTGTCGGGCGGGGCGATCTTCGCTCCCAACGCTGCGATCGCACTCAATGGCAGCGGCAACAGCACCGGCATGCTCGAAGGTCAAGACGTAACCCTGAACGGCAGTAACTACACGATCACGGGCAACGGACCCCCAGTGGCCGGCACGTTCAGCGGCGCCACGCTCATCGGGTGAGCCGATTCCGCCGCTCGGGACACGGCTGAAAACGCCCGTCGCCACGGGTCCCTACCTGGACTTAGGTCGGGGTCCACCTACCGGATCGTCTGATCCCGAAATCGCCGCTTTCGGACGATTCCCTCTGCATGTCGTCCGTTGCGCTAGGACCGGAGATCGTTCGGCCCCTTCGACTGCGGCGCAGCGTCGCCGAACTGATCGCCAGCCGAGGGTCGGCAATCGTCCTCACTATCCCGATCGCCCTGCTCGCGATCGTGGCCCTGGTCCAGCTGCCGCGGGAAGTCAACGTGGACAGCTGGCTCGAGCTCGTCACCGGCCGGCTGGTCTGGCAGTCGGGGCTCCCCCACCACGAGACGCTGACCGCGATGTCCCACGGCCAAGCTTGGATCGATCAGCAGTGGCTGGCCCAGCTGGCCGCCTACGCGATCTACCGAGCCGGCGGCCTCGGGCTCCTCGGCCTGGTCAACGTCGCCCTGCTCGTCTCCGGGATCACGATCGCCGTGGTCGCCACCCGCCGCCTCGGGGCCCCGTTTCGCTCGACGCTGATCGTCCTGCCGCTGTGCGTGACGCTGATGATGCCCTCCCGGGAGCTCCGCACGCAGACATTCGCCGTCCCCCTGTTCATGCTCCTGGTCTACCTGCTCGCCCGTGACAGCCGCGAGCCCTCGCGACGGGTGTTCTGGTGCCTGCCGCTGCTTGTGCTGTGGGCCAACCTCCACGGCACGGTGACGATGGGCGCGATGCTCGTCGGCCTGCACGGCGCGGTGATCCTGTTCGAGCGGCGGCGCACCCTGATGACGTCGGTTCGCGCCTGGCGGCGTCCGCTGGCGCTGGTCCTGGGAGCGGCCGCGGCGATCCTGGTAACGCCCTACGGGCTGGCCATGGTCGGCTACTACCGCACGACGATGGCCTCGAGCACGCTGCGCCACGCGGTCTCAGAATGGCAACCGGTCACCACCGTCGCGGTCACGGCGGTGGCGGTGCTCCTGCTGGCGGCGGTCGCGATCTGGTCCTTCGGCCGCCGGCCCGGGGCGACCACGACCTGGGAGAAGCTCGCCGTGCTCGTTCTCGCAGCGAGCTCGATCGCCGTGGTCCGCAACGCCCTGTTCTTGGGCCTCCTGGCGATGATGGTCGTTCCCGTCTCGCTGGCCTGGGGTGCGAAGAGCGCCGAGCGCCAGACCGACGTGCGGCGCGCCGTCGTCAACGGGTCAATCGGCGCGCTGACCCTGCTTGCCCTGCTCGTGGTGGTGATCGCCACCCTCGTGCGACCGAGCGCGGTGGTCGAGTACAGCGCCCAGCGCCCGGGGGTCCTGGCGGCGGTCGAACGGGTCACCCGGGCCGACCCGACGGTTCGCGTCATGTCCGATGAACACTACGACGATTGGCTGCTGTGGAGCGACCCGGCCCTGGCCGGGCGGATCGCCAATGACGTCCGCTTCGAGACCCTGAGCGCCGGTCAGCTCGCTTCGTTGGAGTCACTGTTCGGTGCCCTCGGTCCGGACTTCAAGCAGGCGGCCCGCGGCTACCGCTTGCTGGTCCTGGACAGACACGATGACCCGGGGGCCTGGACCGCGTTCCAAGCCGAGCCGGGACGGCGCATCCTCTACAACGACGGCGAGCGCATGGTCATCCTGCGCACTACCGCCGAGACCGCGAAGCGCTGAGCCATGCGAGTTCTGAAGCAGCTGGGCCCGGAGGCTCGCGCGACTGCGGCGCCGCGGCTCGGACGAGAGCGGCGTGGCGATGGTGCTCGCCGCGATCATGCTGTGGCGATGCTCGGCATGGCGGCGCTGGCGATCGATGTCGGCTCCTTCTACGCAACCCAGCGCCACGCCCAGGCCGCCGCCGATGCCGGAGCGCTGGCCGCCAGTCAGGACCTCCCCGCCAACACCGCCGGCGCCGCCACTGACGGGAGAAAGTACGTGCTGAAGAATTACCCGGATGCGAACGTCACTGTGACCACTAACTACAACAGCACTCCGGCTGACGTCAAGGTGACGGTCAGCATTACCGTGCCGAGCTTCTTCGGGCAGATCTTTCAAATCACGCACGCCGACGTCAGCGCCAGCGCGGTTGCCGGCGGCAACGGCTCGACGCAGCAGGCGGCGATCTTCGCCTACGCCGACAACGGAGCATGTGGCGATCCAGGCATCGTCATTGACAAGAACAACGTGAAGGTCACGGGAGGTATCGAAAGCAACGGCAGTGTGACGCTGGCCAAGAACAATGGTAGCTACGGCACCGCCGTATACGGAACCGGGTCTGGATGTTCCTGTGACTGCTCCAGGGCCACTTTCGTCGTTGCCCCGTACCCCTCGGCTCCCACACCGTATCCGCTTGACTACCGTAAGAGTCCACTTACGCCTACTTGCACGCAGACGTTCTCGGGCAACGTGACGGACCCCGGTGCCGCGGGCGGCACGATCCCGCCGGGGGTGTACTGCGATCCCACCGGCACGATCACCCTGTCGGCGGCGAGCGGGAGTGGCGTCACCTTCGTGGCCAACGCGATCTCCTACCAGAGTAGTGGCGCCCTGTCCGCGCCTGGGTCGCCCGGCGCCTACGGCCTGCTCCTGTACCAGACCGGGTGCGATGCCGCTCCCGGCCCGGGACCGCTGGTCATCTCCGGCAATGGCGCCACGCTCGACGGCACGATCTTCGCCCCCTGCGCGACCGTGGACATCCAGGGCAACAACTCTTCCACCGGCTTCATCGAGGCCAACAACGTACACATCGAAAAGAACAACTTCACTCTCACCGGCGATGGCCCGGTGATCTCGGGCACCGGGGACGCGCTGATCGGGTGATGGACCCGCAGCTGCTGTCCGACATGAGGCACCGCATCAGCCTGCCCGGGCTGCGCTCCGAGCAACGGGGAGTGGTGCTGGTGCTGGTCGCGGCCATGCTCGTCGCCCTCCTCGGGATCGGGGCGCTGGCCATCGACATCGGCTCCTTCTACCGGGCCCAGCGCCAGGCCCAGTCGGCTGCCGACGCCGGAGCCCTGGCCGGTGCCGGCGTCCTGATCAGCGGAACGATGTCGGCCAACGCGAGCGCGACCAGCTACGCGACCACCAACGATCCCGGCGTCGCCGCGAACGTAACCGAACCGACCAGCACCTCGGTCAGGGTCTCGATCCAAACCACGGCGCCGACCCTCTTCGGCAGCATCTTTGGTCTCAGCAGCCAGAACGTGACAGCCAGCGCCACCGCTGCGCTTCAGTCGAACAGGACTCCGTGTACAACCACGGGGAGTACCTGTTACGCGCTGTTTGCGATGAACCAGCCCGCGAGCTGCTCAAACGGAATCGTGTTCGGGGGCGGGGTGCACGTCACCGGGGGCGTCCACAGCAACGGCGGGATCAACCTCGGGGGCGGCGGCTCGAGCTGGGGTCCGACGAGCTACGGGACTGGCTGTACGGCAAGCGAGCCGGGCGGCAACTACAAGTTCTCACCGGGACCTAACGCTCCCAGAGCCGAAGCCCCGACAACCAGCTGGCCGATCGACTACTCGGCCGACTTTCCGGCCTGCACGGGCCTGTCGTGCACGGGCCCGTGTGACAACGGGTCCGCTTCCTGCACGTCGGCTTTCACGACTCCGGGCTGGTGCACGAGCGCTACCAACTCGTCGGCGGAGACGCTGCAGAACGTCAGCCCGGTCAACGTCTCGTCCGGGCAGATCTACTGCGACGTCGGCAGCGGCACCCCAGGCGACCCGACAACCTGGAACGGCGCCATCACCGCCAACCTGAACGGCGGTTTGGTCAAGTCTACGTACGTCGCCGGAACGGTCACGTTCGGTGGCGGCACGAGCGCCGAGGCGTGTGGCTACGCGCAGACCGGCTACCAAGTCTCCGGCTGCAGCGCGGCTGTGCCGGCACCGAGCACTACCAACTATCCACTCGCCTATGCGGTCGGCGCCTCCTCGACGGCGGTGAACTTCGGCGGCGGCGGCGGCACTCTGACCGGGGACATCTTCGCCCCCAACGGCACGATCGTGATCGGCGGTGGTAGCACGACCTCGCTCCTGGAAGGCAATCTCATCAACTGGATAGCCGGTGGTATCACCGGCGACGGCCCGACCGTTTCCGGCACCAGCGACAGCGCAACGACTTCGGAAGCGCTGACCCAATGACTCACAACCGCGCCTGGCTTCGCCGCACCCTGAGCCGCGTCTTCATTGTCGGCCCGCTGCTGCTCGCCGGACCGCTGCTGACCTACAGCACGATCAGGGTCCGGAGCAACCACGCCCTGTTCGACTTCCGGGGCGGCATGTTCAACGCCGGCCTGGCCATCCTGCACGGGGTCAATCCCTACCAGGCCCAGTTCCTCGCCCATCAAACAGCGATCATGCACGCGGGGGGCATCGCTCAGGGCGAGCTCGCGGTGACCGCCTTCTCGATCCCGGTCTACCCCGCCTTCGCCAACCTCCTGATCGTCCCCTTGAGCCTGCTCCCGTTCACGCTCGCCGCGGTGCTGTTCACGCTGGCCAGCGTGGCGGCGATGATCGCCGGCGTCTGGCTGCTCGGGGTGCGCGACTGGCGCTGCTTCGCGCTCGCGCTGATCTCGTGGCCTTTTTTGGTCGGCGCCTACCTGGGCGCCATCGGGCCGTTCCTGGTCCTCGGGGTCGGGGCGGCCTGGCGCTGGCGGGCGCGGGTCTTTCCCCCCGCCCTGGCCGTCGCCGCAATCGTGGCGGCCAAGATCTTCCCCTGGCCGCTCGGCGTCTGGCTGCTGATCACCCGGCGCTACAAGCCGCTGGCGATGACGCTTGCGGTCGGCATCGTGCTCACCTTCGGCGCCTGGGCGGTGATCGGCTTCCACGGCCTCGCCCAGTACCCGCAGATGCTCTCCGACATGACCTTTTTACAGCAGAACCGGGCCGTATCGATCGTCGGTGTGCTGCTCATCGCCGGTGTCCCCTCCGGCGTGGCCACCGTGGCCGCGATTGCCATCGCCGCCGGAATCCTCTTCGCCGCCTGGCGCCTGACCGGCGGTCCCGACGGGGACCGCCGGGCCTTCGGCCTCGCCATTCTCGCCGCGCTGAGCGCGACGCCGATCGTTTGGGACCACTACATGGTGCTCCTGTTCGTGCCCATTGCGCTGGCCTCCCCCGGCCTCTCGGCAGCTTGGTTCATCCCCCTCTGCACGCCCCTCACCACACTGGTCGCAGCGGCCGTGATCCCCCAGGGGTCGACCCGGGTTCCGTTCTCTCCCGACACCCTGCGGCAGGCGATACCCTGGCTCCTGCTCCAGGCGCTGACCGCCTTCGTGATCTGCACGACACCCGAGCGACGCGCCGCCCTGTGCACACGCCTGCGCCACCCTGGCGTGGCCGCCTCGCGAGGGGCAGTCTCGTCGTCTGGCCCCCTCGAGACTGCGGCCTGACACTCACTGAGTCTCGTAACCCCAAACTCCATTCTTCAGTGGGCTGGCCGCTGGACCGCGTTGCCGTTGCCGTTGCCCTTGCCGACGCTCGGCGTGTGTGGTTTACGCAGTTGAAGGGCGCGAAGCCGGGCCCGGCGGACGGTGATGGCGCTCGCCGGCCGTGTGTCGACGGCGCGCCGGTTTGGTGGTTGCTCGTCACGTTGCGAACCGTGATCACCGAGACACGAAGCCGCTCGTCGCGCAACCGTGCGGCAGCGCAGTGATAGTTCCGTGCAGCCTGACTCGATCGCCCGCGGCCGGCGCCGTGTTGCTGACGCCCTGGCCGAACCGCACCCGTGCGTTAGTCAGCGTGAACGTCTGGCTGCCGAGCCGAGCCTTGTGGTTGGCACGCGTCACATCAACGGTGAGCGTCCCGTCGTACCGGTCCTTCTTGGTGCCCGGCGTGAGCGTGGCCGTCACGAGCGAACCGCCTGCGTTGTAACCCTCGTGGCGCGCCGTGCACGAGCGAGTTCCGCCGCCCTGGCCGCCACCCGGATACGCGGGGTGCGCCGGATGCGCGGGGTGAGAAGGGTGCGGGGGCTTGGCGGCCGCGGCCGGAACCACCGCCACAAGCGCGACCAACCAACTACCTAGTGGTGAATGCCACCGAAGCTCTGACTGACCGAGTAGGCAGCCGGGTACATGAGCACGATCATCAGCGCCGGCATGATCAGGAACATGAGCGGGAAGAGCATCTTGATCGGGGCTTTCTGCATCTTCTCGCGGGCGGCCTGACGGCGCCGGCGGCGCTGATCGCTGGAGAGCTCGCGCAGCACGGGGCCGATCGAGACGCCCAGCGATTCGCCCCGGCCGGCGGTGCGGACGAAGGCTCGCGCCGACGGCGTGTCAACACGCTCAATCATGGCGTCGAGGGCCTGCTGGATGGTCATGCCCAGGCTCTGCTGCTTCATCGTCAGGCGCAGCTCGTCACCAAGGGCGCCCGGCATCCGCTGGGACATCAGGCTGAGGGCGGCTGAGAAGCCCATGCCCGCCTCGATGGTGGCGATCAGGAGGTCGATCAGCTCGGGCAGTGAGCGCTCGATCTCGTCGATGCGCTTGCTGCCCCGCTTGCGAATCACGAACGCCGGGAGCTGCCAGCCGGCCGCGAGCGAGACGACGAGCAGGAGCATGACCATTGCCGACAATCCGCCGCCGCCCAAGGACAGGAGGAGGAAGAGGGTGAACGGGAGGCCGAACGCGGCCATCAGCCGGAAGCCATGCACCTGCTCGGCGGAAATCTCGTAGTAGCCGGCAGCGGTGAGTTCCGACTTCTCCAACGCCGGCAGAGTTGGCACTCGCTTCATCGTCCATTCGCCGAGCGTGGTCCCCAGGCGGCGCACGCTCTGCCGGAAACGCTCGCGCGGGGTGAGGAACAACGCGGCGTCCAATGACTCGAAGCCGTAGTCGTTGATTTCGCGCAGATGGGCTTTGATCTGCATGCGCGGCACGACAATGGCCCTAGCCACCAGCCGGCCGCTAACCGCCACCAGGACGATTCCCATCGCAAACATCAGATAGTTCATGGGGTCACGGCTCCACGTCGGTGATCTTCTTCATTACCTTCCAGCCCCCGAACACCATCATCGCCGCGACGAACAGCAGGACGATGCCCATCGTCGTATGCAGCAGGGGCTTGGCGTACAGGGGCGAGACGACGTTGATGCCGAGCAGGAGCACGCCGGGAAGAGCTGTCAGGACCCAGCTGGACATGCGCGCCTGGCCGGTCAGAGCCTTGATCTCGCGCCGGAGATCGGCGCGATCGCGTGCTCCTTCCGCGACGCGATCCAGTGCCTCGGCTACGTTGGATCCCGAGCGGCGGTTGAGCCCGGCGATCAGCGCCACCTGTTCGAGGTCTGAGGCCTGCATGCGCGTAGCCGCGGCCTCGAGCGCCTGCTCGAGCGGCAGACCCAGGGACTCGTCGGTGATCGCGCGCTCGAAGGCGCCGCGCACCGGCTCGTCGGCCGTCTCGACCACGGCGGTCAGCCCGCCGACGAAGCTTCGGCCCACGCGCATGGCGCTGGCGAGATCCTGGAGATAGCCGGGCAGGGTGTCGCGAAACTTTGCGCGCTCCTTGAGAGCGGCACGGGCGACCCACTTGCGCAGGGCGAAGGGCCAGAGCAGCATCGGGAGCACGGCGATCGGCACCGAGCCGGTGAGCACGGTCGCGATGACGCCGACCCCCATGCCCATGGCTGCCGCCCGTTTGACCAAGGCGACCGGCGTGTGTTCGTTGCCCGAGATCTCCACGTCCTCGACGAAGGGCGGCCACCAGGTGCCACGCTCGAAGCGCCGAAGAAAACCCGGGCGCTTGGGCGCCGCGGGCGGCAGCTCCTCCGGCTCTTCTTCGACCGGACCCGGAATGAAGCTTCCGACCCGGGTGCGCACCGCGCGCCGGGAGGGCCGGTACAGGGCCAGGGCCAGGGCCAGGGCGAGCAAGAGGCCGCATAGGCCGGCTACGACCATGACGCCTCGAGAAGTGTTCCAGAACGAGCCAGGCGCGGCCCCGCTGGGTGTTACCGGCGCAGGGGTCGAAGCGGCCGCGGCTGGGGTCACGTAGCTCGGGGACTGAGAGAGCTGGTTGTGCAGCGAGATGTCGGCCGCGCTGAGCCGATGCGTGGCCGCGGGAGCGGCCGGCGTGGGAGCTGCGGTGCCTGGGCTCCGATAGGTGGCCTGGACGCTGCCCGAGACCCCGGCGACGGCAGCCGCGACGGCGACGGACCGACCGGCGGGCGCGACCGATTGCCAACGGACGACGGAGCCGCGGCTCAGGGTGGAGTAAATGAGCTTGAAAACCCCAGCCAGCTTGGCCGGTGAGGTGTGCACATACTGTCCGGAGGCGACCGACGCAAGCGTCCTCAGCGTGGCTGGGCTGTTCGCTTGGTCCTGAAGACCGACGGTGAACACGGGTACGTTGGCCGCTGTGGCAGCGGCCTTGACCGCTGCCGGGGTGACGGCGCTCGAGCCCGTCAGCGGACCGACCCCGTCGGAGACGACGATGATCGCGCCGAGGGCAAGCTTGGCATCGGCCAACTGAGCGAGACCGAGCTTGATCGCGCTGGGGATGTCGGCGCCGTGACCGGTTGGGGGCACCTGGGACAGGCTTCGGCCCAGGAGGGTTGGATCCGAGGTCAACGGGGTGTCGACGTGCGGACGAGACGAGAACGTGATCAGGCCCAGCTGCTGGCCGGCTGACCTGGTCGCGGCCAGCGAGCGAACCGCCGCCATGGCGGCACTGGTCGGGCCGCCGGCCATGCTCCGGTTCTGATCGAGCACGACCATGACCCCAAAATCACCTAGGCGCGCCTGGCTGATCGGGGTTACCGAGACCCCGCGGACGTTGGCGCCATTCTCGGTCAGGTGGACGGTGGCCGGGCTGACCGTGGCCCCGCGCGGAGGAAACAGCACCAGGGCGCGCCCGGGCCAGGTGGCGCCATCTCCGAGCCAACCTTGCACAGCACCGGCGGCGGAGGTGGCGGCCGTGCTCGCGCCAGGCTTGGCGGTGGCCTTGGCGGGGGGGGCCACGCCGACACCGCTCAGGACCAGCGCCAGTGCGACGCCGAGCGCGGCCGCCGGCCGGCGGCCTAGCCGCATGCGGGAGCGGGTCTCAGCCATGGCCGTTGGCCGCGGCGGCGAACGAACGGGAGGCGACAAAGTCGCTCGGGAGCTCGATCCCGCGACGCTCGAACTTTTCCAGGAATCCAGGGCGCAGCCCGGTCGGCTTCAGCGAACCCACGATGTGGTTGGTGGCGGCGACCGCCTCGACTTGGAACGTGTAGAGATCCTGGAGGGTGATGACGTCGGACTCCATCCGCTGGACCTCGGTGATGGCAATCACCCGCCGCGAGCCGTCGGCCATGCGCTCGATCTGGATCAGAAGGTCGATCGCGGAGGCGATCTGCTCGCGGATGGCCCGTAGCGGCAGGTCGTAGCCGGCCATCAGGACCATCGTCTCCAAGCGCGCGAGGGCGTCCCTGGGCGTGTTGGCATGCAACGTTGAGAGAGAGCCGTCGTGGCCCGTGTTCATGGCCTGCAACATGTCGAGCGCCTCAGGGCCGCGGCACTCCCCGATGACGATCCGGTCAGGGCGCATACGCAACGAGTTCCTGACCAGGTCGCGGATCGCGATTTCGCCTTCACCTTCGATGTTCTTCGGCCGCGACTCGAGGCGCAGCACGTGGCGTTGGTTGAGGTAGAGCTCGGCGGCGTCCTCGATGGTGATGATCCGCTCGCTGTCGGGAATTGACGAAGAGAGCGCGTTCAGCATCGTGGTCTTACCGGAGCCCGTGCCGCCGGAGATGAGAATGTTGAGCCGGGCCTGCACGCACTTGGAGAGCAGCTCGGAGGTCTCGGCGTTGAGAGCGCCCTTCTTGATCAGGGCCTCGGTGTCGAGACGGTGCTTGCCGAACTTTCGGATCGTGAGCAGGGGGCCGGTCAGGGAGAGCGGCGGGATGGTGGCGTTGATACGACTCCCGTCGGGGAGGCGCGCGTCGACCATCGGAGAGGACTCGTCGATGCGCCGTCCAACCTGGGCGACCATCTTGGAGATGATGCGCTGGAGATGGCCGTCGTCAGAGAAGCGCACGGGCGTCTTGTGCAGCCGGCCGGCCCGCTCCACCCATACGTCGTAGGGGCCGTTGACCATGATCTCCGTCACGGTGTCGTCTTCGAGCAGGCGCTCGATCGGGCCGTGGCCAAGGATGTCGGCGGTCAGCTCGACGGCGATTCGGTCGCGATCTTCGCGCGCCATCCCGGCCTCCGTGGACAGCCGCTCGTGCAGTTCGGCCTCGACGCGCGCCCGCAGGGTCGCCGGGTCGATGGCCGTATTGAACAACTGCCGGCCAAGATCCTGGATGAGCTCGAGATGGATCTTCGTCTTGAGCTCGGAGAACGGGACCTGGAACACATCCCCGCGCTCCGGCTCGGTGCCATGCGCAAGTCGCTCGTGCAGCTGCATCATGCGCTCCTACGGCCGCGACGGAATAGCGACTGACGGCCGGCACGATCGACCTCGGCGTCGGCGACGCCGGGGAGTTCGATCACGGCCGCGTTGGTCTCGCCGGAAGTGCGCTGGAGCGACTCTTCGACGTATAGGTCAGCCAGCGCCCGGAAGGCCTTGGCCGCCTCAGTGCCACGCTGGCCCGCGATCGGCTGGCCCTGGTTGACCGAGCGGGTGATGTCGCGATGGCTCGGGACCAGGATGTCGACGTCCCGTCCGAGGATGGCGAGCACGTCCTCGCGCTCGATGCCAACGTTGGTGTTGGCCCGGTTGAGCAGGATCTTGACGCGCCGGCGGTCGTACTCCATCCGTTCCAGGGTCTCGAGACCGAGTTTGGTGTTCTTGAGCGACAGGGTGTCGCGCATCGCCACCACCAGCACGTCACTGGAGGAGTCCACGCAACTGATTACCTCGGGCGCGAAGCTCGGAGACGTGTCGACGACCACGAACTCGAACATCTCACCCAATAGGCGCTGAACCTCGGCGAGGAACGGCACCGTGATCATGGCGGCCTGGTCAGGCCGCACCGGAGCCAGGAGGGCACGCGCGCCAGACGGATGCTCCATCAGGAAGTCCTCGAGCTTGCCCGCATCCAGCGCGCCGCCCGAGCGGACCAGGTCATAAATGGTGCGCATCGGCGTCAGCCCCATGGCCAAAGCCACATCCCCGAACTGCAGATCGAGGTCGAGAATGGCCACGCTGTGCCCCGCGTCGGCTAGGGACACGGCGAGGTTGACGGACGTCAGGGTCTTGCCGCTGCCGCCTTTGAGTCCGAGCACGCAGATGACGTTGCGAACCGACTGGGTCTTGAGCTCGGACGCGCCGCGCTTGCGCATGACCGCCTTTTCGAGTGCGAAGGCGAGCTGACGGGAGAGGGCCGGGTCGACGCCCATCCCGGGGTCGGTGGGCAGGGCGACGATGTCGTCGACCCCGTTGGAGAAGACCTCGTTCAGATACCCGCCGCTGCCGCTCGGGCAGAGCAGGACGATCGGCCGGCTGCCGTGCTGCCGGTGGGCCTTGACCACGAAGTCGCGGGCCTCGGCCGTGTAATCGGCCACGGCGACGATGAGGGCGTCACCGGTGCCGAGTCCGCTCGCCGAAGGCCCGTCGAGCTCGAGATAGTCGAGCACGGTGACGTTCGGGTCGCGGGCGACCAGGGTTTCGATCAGTCCACGGTCGACCTCTCCGTCGAGCGCGACCAGCACTTGCAGTTCGGAGCTCATCAGTTTCCTCCTTGGAGGCTCGAGGCGATGACGGAATTCAGCGTCGTCGGAGTCGACGAGGACTTGGTCCCGTTGGCCGGCCGCAGCGTGAAGTACAGGGCTCCCTGACTCGCTGCCAGATAGACCTCGGGAGCCTGGTGGGAAGTGACGAGGAGCACAACTGCGCCACCGGTGACGGGCTGTCCCCCGATCACGGTGGGTGCGCCGGACACCTTGAGGACCTGAATATTGGGCATCAGGAGGTACATCCCCGAGCCGGCCTTGTTGGCGCCCGAAAGGGTGGCGTAGATATCCACGCGGTCCCCCGGCAAAAGCACGTCGGTGTCCCCGTGGAACTCGTCGATCGAGATCGAGATTGCGCGCTGGTCGGGCCCCAGTATGCCCGGAACGCCGGCCACGGAGGTGAAGTCGCTCAGGGTCAGCTGCTGGCCGGGGAGCACGTTGGTCGAGACGACCTTGCCGGTGAGCAGCGAAGCATCGCTGATGGCACCCACGGCGAGCTGGCTGGCGACGATCGGCATGGACTTGTAAAGGCCCTGAGCCGCGATCGCGTCGGCCGCCGTCCCCTTGGCGATGTTGCCCGTCGCGACCAGCACCGTGGCCTGCTTGGTCACGGTCTGGAGGTTGTTGCGGTAGCGCCCGAGGGCGAAGACCAGGATGCCGGCGGCAGCTACGGCGCAAACAAGCGCGAGTGTCAGCGCACCCTTGCGCGTGGCCAGGAGGCCGCCGAAACTCGGGCGGGCCATACGTCGCTGTGTCATTTTCATGGTCTTGCTCCTTGAGAAGTTACGAGATTGAACATCCGGCGGCCGCCGCCGTAGCGGCGAGGTCGGGACTCCACTTCGCCGACGTTTGCAATTGTTCGGTACGCATCGTCGCGGTCTGTGCGATCGTCGTTGCGGGCGCCCCGATCGGCGTGGGGAAAGTGACCGTTGTCACCACGCACGCCCGCACCGGGTTTCCGACGACGTTGCTGGAACCGGTCGGGAAGTAGAGAAAAACCTTGGCTGCCTTGACATCCGAGCTGCCGAACTGGAGCTCGGGCTGGGCCTGGGAGAGGATGTACGCCTGCAAGGTCTGACTGGTCGTCGAAGGATTGGTATTGAGCGCCGCGAAGCGGACGCCCATCTCGGCAAGCTGGGTCTCCTGATTGGTGTAGTCCTCGTAGCGACCGAAGTAGAGAATCCCAAGGACGATCAAGATCAAGACGGGCAGGACCACGGCGAACTCGACCAGCACGGCACCCCCCTCCTGGCGGAGTCGGGACCGGAGTCCGAGGAGTCGCTGTTGAAATGAAGTCCATGCCTGCATTACGTTCCTGAGTAGTAGGCGGCGCTGTCGGCCGCGCTGCTCCTCGTATCGTTCGTCTGGGCGGTGAGCCGCACTGAGAAAACCGCTAGTTAGGCCTAGACCAAGGTCCAGGTTCGCTCACATCGCCATAGACAGCTCATTTATCGTCACCCCGGTCACAACCTTGAGCGTTTCGGGTTACGGCAACCGAAGGTTCATGGGCGAGGCCAGAGACCTCGACAAGCGGAGCTCCGGGCAGCCGGCGGCGTGAGGCACAACGCCCGGGCCAAAGGGTGACAGGACGACCCAGAAAAGGCGAAAGCGCCCGCCGGGTCTGCGAAGACTGCAGACCAGGCGAGCGCTATCGAACTCGTGCCAAATTCACACTTACACCTTGGAGGCGGTGTTGTTGAACAGGGTGGAGATGCTTCCGCCGAGGACGGTCGCCGCGACGATCACGATGATGGCGATCACCGCGATCAGGATGCCGTACTCAGCCATCGTCTGACCAGCCTGGCTGCGCATACGCACCGCCAGCATGCTGACGAAGTCGAAAATGCTATTCAACATATGTGTTC